>JBOHIT010000849.1:0-10409 GCA_050726155.1 Bradyrhizobium sp. | reverse complement strand
GTCCAGCACAGCGTGATGGCGCGTAAAGGGTTTAAACAATGGTGGACGCAGTTTATTCCGAAGTCGATCGAGCGAAGCACCTATGTGCTGTTCGCAAGCCTGACGTTGCTCCTCCTGTTCTGGCAATGGCGGCCGATGCCGGCCGTCGTCTGGCAGATCGAAGAGCCCGAAATGGCCGCGACGGTCGCCATTCTGTCGTTTGTCGGCTGGGTAATCGTGTTCACCAGCACATTCCTGATCAATCATTTCGAATTGTTCGGATTGAATCAGGTCACCAACAATTTGACCGGCCGGCAGATGCCGGCGCCGACCTTCCGGACGCCGCTGCTCTACAATTTCGTGCGACACCCGATCTATCTCGGATTCATCATCGCGTTCTGGGCAGCGCCGACCATGAGCGTCGGGCATCTGTTGTTCGCGGTGGTGACCACCGCCTACATCTTCGTCGGTATCCTGCTTGAAGAGCGTGATCTCATCGAGATGTTCGGCGAAGACTACCGTCATTACAAGGAGCGGGTATCGATGTTGTTCCCGTGGCGTAAACCGAACTGATCCAACCCTCGACTGTCTATAAGGAGACACAAGTTATGAAGCATACGGGAAAGTGTTTTTGTGGTGCGGTCGAAGTGCAGGTGAGCGGCTCGCCGGAGGGCATGGGCTACTGCCATTGCAGCTCGTGCCGGTCGTGGTCCGGCGGGCCGGTTAATGCTTTCACGCTGTGGAAGCCGGAGGCGGTGGAGATCACATCGGGCAAGCAACACGTCGCGACCTTCGAGAAAACGCCGATGAGCCAGCGCAAATATTGCGCAAAGTGCGGCGGACATCTGCTGACCAACCATCCGACGCTCGGGCTCGTTGACGTCTTCGCCGCGACGCTTCCGACGCTCGCTTTCACGCCCGGCGTTCACGTCAACTATTCCGAAACGGTACTGCGGATGCGCGACGGCCTGCCGAAGCTGAAGGATTTTCCCGCAGAGTTGGGTGGATCAGGCGAAGCGATTCCCGAGTAAGGCACCCGCTGGGCATAAAAGCGTCTCGGCGACAGGATTCGCGACGGGACCATAAGCAGAAGCACCGCCGCTCGATTTCCGGGGAGACCTGGATCGGGCGGCGTTCGTTTAGGAGAGCTATGTCAGAGGCAGGTCCCGCCCTGCAAAATCGGGGTTTGGCGTTCGCGGCGCCGTTCCGGTAATAAGGCCTCCAAGGACCTTCGCGACGGCCGCCAGCTGTTCCGCCAGGCAAAATAACACGAGGAAATGCTGGATATGACCGCAAGACCGCAATTGCCTGAGCGAACCCCGCGCGCAAAGGGAGAACCGACGGCCCTTGATGGTCTGCTGGTCGTGGATTTCACCCGCGTTGTCGCCGGTCCGGCCTGCACGCAAACGCTGGCCGATTTTGGCGCCGAAGTGATCAAGATCGAAAATCCGGATGGCGGCGACGATTCGCGACACTACGAACACGCGGAAATCGGCGGCGAGAGTGCTGCCTTCCTCAGCCTCAACCGCAACAAGCGCGGCATAGTGCTGGATTTTACCAATCCGGCGGCGCTGGTGGTCGCCCGCGAATTGATTGCCAAGGCCGACGTCGTGGTCGAGAATTTCTCCGGCGGCGTGATGAAGAAATACGGCCTGGATTATGCCTCGGTGGCCCCAACCCATCCACGGCTGATCTACTGCTCGATCTCGGCCTATGGCCGCAAGGGGGAGTTCGCTTTGCGCCCGGGCTTCGACCCGATCACACAGGCCGAGAGCGGCTTCATGTCGCTGAACGGACTTCCAGAGGGGGAACCGGTGCGAACCGGTCCGCCGATCGTCGACCTGGCGACGGGAATGTCGGCGTGCAACGCTATTTTGCTGGCGCTGATCGCGCGCGACCGGCTCGGTCGCGGACAACAGGTCGAAGTGGCGCTGATCGATACCGCGGTTGCGATGACCGCTTTTTACGGCATGGCATATTTGGTCAGCGGCCAAAATCCGGGCCGCTTTGGAAATTCGCCGAACGGCTCTCCGACGGTCGGTGTGTTTCAGGCCTCCGACGGGCCGCTTTATATGGCTTGTGCCAACGATCGGCTGTACCGGCGACTGGTGACGGACGTGTTGGGACGGCCCGATCTCGTCACTGATCCGCAGTTCGCCCAGCGGAAGAACCGGTCGGCCAATAAGGAGAAGCTTCGTGCCATCATCGCCGGCATTTTTGCCAGCGACCGGCTCGAGAACTGGATGGCAAAGATGAAGAAGGCCAACATCCCGGTCGGCTATCTGCGCACTGTCGAAGAGGGCTTCAACGCACCGGAGGTGCGCGGTCGCGATCGCCTCAGCCATATCCCGCATCCGACGGCGGGTTCGGTGCCCAACATCGAAACGCCGCTCAATATGAGCCTCACGCCCTCGATCGATCCGGTCGCAGCACCGCTGCTCGGCGAGCATACCAAGGAAGTGTTGCGCAAGACGCTTGGCTACGATGATCGCCGTATCGCGGCCTTGGCCGAGGCCGGAGCCTTTGGAAAGACAGGCAATACCCGGCCGACGGTCGACGAGTAGCCGGCCGCGCGCCCGCCCGATGCCTTCGGCGGTTCGATCGCGAACACACGCGCCGGGCCTGATCCTTTCGGACGGTCCCGACGTGACACCCGATCAATTCTGCGCAATCGCCGCTGAAAGCGTCACGTAGGGCCGTTTGGCGGCTCAGTTCGGCTTGCTGCGAAGGTTGTTCCTTGGCATAGTTTCAACCTTCTCGGGTTCCGCCCGGTCGATCTCCAGGCGAGCCATTCGAAGTATCAAGGTCGCCGTCGTCAGGCCGAGCCGTTCGGCCTCCTGAGCGGCTGTATCGACTTTCTGGGCCAAGCCCTCACGTTTACCTGGATATGCCATTCCTGTTCCTCTTCTAAGGTGCGAGATGAAAAGTCCCACTTATGTTGCAGAGCTGCAGAAGAAACTCGGAGCTCCATCGAGTGAAACGGTCGAAAGCCTGCGACTTCTGAAGGCGTTCTTGAAACTTTCGTCCGACCAGCGTTCCGAAATCATCGAACTGGTCGAACGGTTGGCGGCGGATCCTTCGCCGGACGATCCCTCACTCTCCTGAAACCTCATTTCCCTACAGACGCCCTTGCTTTAGCTCTTTGCCGGATTGGCGGGCGGGCGGGTTGCGATCGCGTAGACCGCGCCGCCCTCCAGCGCTTCGGATTGGTGCGGCGTACCGGCGGGCAAGAGTATAGTGTCGCCGGCGCCGACGATCCGCTCGCCGCCGTCCCACGTGAACTTCAGCCGGCCGCTGATGATCACGAGGATCTCATCGACTGGATGGGTGTGAAGGTGATGAACCTTGCCCGCGGCGTCATGCTGCAGCTCGATGCTGCCCTGCTCGGGCAGCAGGTTCAGGATGACGGGGTCGATTGCGAACTCGGTTTTGTCGCCTGCAATGATCTGGGTCATGCCGCTTGCTCCTTGCCTTCGGCCTGAGCCGGCTTGTTCTGCGCGAGTTTGGCGAAGGGGCATCCGCCTCCGGATTCGTTGTCGTCGTGCAGGAAATATTGCTGGTACTCGCGCCCGTCGGCTGCGCCGTAACGGCCGAGATGCGGTGAGGGACTCGCATTGTCGTACGGAATGAGCCGCTTGCGTACTTCGGCGAATGCCGCGTTCGTTGCTTTTTCGGTTCCGAGAATTTTCTCGAACACCCATCGCGGCTGGAACGTGAGCATGAAGGCGCTGGAGCGGCGGCTTTGCCGCATCACGTGCGCCGGCGTCGTGCACACCACAAAAATGGGCTCTCCGGCGAACGAGAATTCCCACATCGGATGATCGATCTGTTCGGGGATCTCCTCCGGCCACGGACTCTTGTCGAGCAGTGCCAGCTGGTCGAGTGTCAGCCACATCTTGCGGTAATAGGCGTCCAGCGTCTGCACCGGGCGAGGCCGGGTAAAGACGATCAATGAGGTGTTCGGACCGTACGATCTGGACTCGGAGACGTATTGCGCGAGTTGGCCACCAAGAATCTCGACGTCGTAGGGGTCGAGGAACAGATAGCGCAACTGGTCCTGACGATGACCGGCCACGCCGAAAACACAGGGAAAGGGTCTCGCTTCGCTGCTCATCTGGGCTTCGAATTCGGAGAACATTACGCTTTGCCAACTGCTCACCGCATACTTCGAAGCGACTTCCTCTCGTCTCAAAAACAAACGCTCCATAACGCCCCCTCTACTTTCAATACGTCTAGCGAACTATCAATTTGCTCCTCATCAATAACGGCCCGGCGATACCCGGTAGCGACATGAGCAACAGAATTCCGATAAGGGTGCCGTAGCCGGCGTCGCCGATGGCAGCAGCACCTTGCGCCGCGCCGGTTTCGGAGAGCGGGCTGGCGGCGACCATTGCAAGCCCTATCACCGGCTGCGCGGCGCCTGCGAAGATTCCTGCCGCCGTCGTGTTCACGGACGCACCGACGCCGATCAGGTCGGCGGTGTAGAGCTTCTTGGTGCACTTCAGCACCAGTGGAACAGTGCCGCCGGCGACAAGTCCGAGCAAAGTAAAGACGATGGTGACGTAGACCAGGCCGAACGCATGCGCGATCGCCGGCAGCAACATCGCAATCAGGATCATTCGCAGCACGCAAATGCCGATCAGCGCGTTGTCGAGTGCCGCCGCGGCGCGGTCAGCCACGTGACCAAGAAAGATCGAGCCAACCGCATTGCCGATCATGAACGCGAGCAGCGGGGTTCCCGCCGCCGTCGGCGAGATGTTGAAAAAATGCGCGACCATCGGAATGCCCCAGACGCCCGACAAGGTCGTCACCACGGCAAAGTGGGATGCAAACGTCATGGCGCAGCCCCAGTTGGCGAGCTGGGTCAATGACTGGCGGGCGGCCATAACGACGCTTTTGAGCGTCTTGTTGGTGTGCGAGACCGGATCGGGCTTCAGTACCACCCTGGCGAAGGCAAGGTTCGCCAGGCCGACGGCGGCGATGAACAGGAAGCACGCGCGCCAGCCGAAACCGCTCACCGCGGCCGCGAGCGGTGTCGTCGCGATGACCCCGCCGACATATCCCGACACTTGCGATATGCCTGACATCACGCCGAACCGTTCGTCGCTGAAACTCTGTGCCACGAGCTTCAGCAGCGCCGTGAACACCAGCGCGTCGCCGCAAGCAACGACGAGGCGTGCCGCAAAAACGTCGAGCATGTTCGGCGCCAGAGCAAATGCAGCACTCCCCAGCGAGGATGCCGCCATGCTGAGCAGCACGACGCGCTTGACGCCGTAACGGTCGACCAGCAGGCCTGCCGGAATCTGCATCAGGGTGTAGCCCCAGAAGTAGCTGGAGGCGAGCATCGCGACGCCGGCGGCATCGGTGCTGAAGTCATGCATGAAGTTCAGGCTGACCGTCTGCGGCGACACCCGCTGCAGGAACGCGATCGCGTATGCGATGGCCACCGCGGCCCAGGCCAGATAGGCGCGATCGGTGAACCGCGAAACCGGTGCGACGATGGCTTGTTGTCCGGGTATCGACATCACAGCCTCGCGTATCCGACCGAGAACAGGGCATCGGCCGTATCGGGGATCATACGGGACATCGCGGCGTCAACCAGCGACGCAGCGCCATGATAGTCCTGCCGGTGGTGCTTAATGTGGCCGTAGGCGCCGCGCATGATCATGCCGGGCAGTTCCAGCGGTTTACCGGGGTATAGCGAGGAGCACATCTCGATGCAGGCTGCTTGCAGCGCCGGATCCTGCGTGTCCCCAAGCAACGAGGGGGTTACCTTTTCGCAGATCTTGGCATTGGCCGCCCAGACGATCGGGTTCCGCGTCCGCCAACCATAGAGCACGCTGTCGCCCTTCTCGGCGGCGCCCGAACATTTCAGAACTTCCGAGGTGAAGAATCCGTAGAGGCCGCGGCCCTGATGGGCGGGGAGCACCTCGGTGCCGCTGCGATAGATCGCAAGACCGCCGGAAATCCGCAGCACCCGATAGACCGAAAACGCGGCCAGTCCGGAGTTGTGATACACTAGGATGACGCCGTATTTGCCGTCGAACGGCGAAGCGTCTGCCGTCCAGTGCGGCTCGGTCGCTTTCCAGTTGACGGCGATGATGCCGTTCATGACATCCATCAGCGGTTGCCGGTCGGAGATGGCTACGCGCGATGCATCCGGGAAACTATAGACCGCGTAATCCGGCCAGGGCGATTTGATCGCCTGATACTGGCTGCCCAGATTTCGCGGCATGGCCGAACTCCAGTTTTGCAACCTGAGCTATACAGGCGAGGCTCGATTGGCTTAAAGGACAATATGCCCTCGAAATCTGCCAAGGACCGCCGTCCCGGACCGCGCGAAGCGGCCTCGATGCGACGCATCGCGATCGTCGCCTTTCCGGGCGTGACCCTGCTCGATATCTCCGGTCCGGCGCAGGTGTTCGCGGAGCTGGCGGCGATCGAGCTGTCGGGCCCGGGTTATGCCCTGTCCTACCTCTCGACATCGGGCGGGTTGGTGCCGACCGATGTCGGGATGATGGTCGATACCGCAGCCATCGATAGCGTCCGGCCGCATCAGGTCGATACGCTGGTGATCCCCGGCGGGCCCGGCATTTGGGATATCCGCAAGGACGCCCGGCTGATGCAATGGATTTCGGAGGCGCTGCCCAAGGCGCGCCGGGTGGCTTCGGTGTGTCTCGGGGCTTTCGCGCTGGCCTGGACCGGCGTGCTGGACGGCAAGCGCGCCGCGACGCATTGGCGCTATTGCCCGAGACTGCAGGACAGCTTCCCCAACATCCGTGTCGAGCCGAATGCAATCTTCGTCCAGGACGGCCGGGTTTGGTCCTCGGCCGGCGTTAGCGCCGGCATCGATCTGGCGCTTGCCATGATCGAGGAGGATTTCGGCCATACCACCGCGCTCGACGTTGCGCGAAGGCTGGTGGTGTATCTGAAGCGGCCTGGCGGCCAGAGCCAATTTTCCACCGTGCTCGCAGCGCAAGCCTCCGACGTCGAAGGTCGGTTCAGCGCGCTGCACGCCTGGATCATCGAAAATATCGCAAGCGACCTCCGGGTCGAAACGCTCGCGGCGAAAGCCGGGATGACGCCCCGAACTTTCGCCCGCACCTACACCAGCCGCACCGGCATGACGCCGGCCAGCGGCGTCGAGGCCCTGCGGGTCGAGACCGCGCGGTTGTTGCTGGAAAGCCGTCAGGTCGGTGGTGTCATCGAGGTCGCCAAGCGTGCCGGCTTCGGCGACGACGAACGCATGCGGCGCGCATTCCTGCGGCATCTCGGCGTATCGCCCACTGAATACCGGAACCGGTTTTCGGGCGGTTGACGACGCTGCGACTGGCGGCCACGTCAGCCCACGCCGGTGTACCTCGCCAGCGAATAGCAGCCCTCCGTTTCAGTACCGGATTAACGCGTTCAAAGCGGTAGCTTTTCCCGTTTGCCTGCGGCTAATGTGCCGTCAAAACGGGAGAGAAACACGATGAATGACGGGACCCCCATCCGGCCGGCGCGGAATGTCGAGCTTGGCGCCAGCGGCGAAGAATTCCAGAATCTCCACGAGTTCGTCCGCAAGGCCCGGGCCCGGTTGAACCAGAACGCCTGGGATTACATCGTTGGGGCGGCGGAGACCGAGACCACCATGCGCCGCAATCGCATGGCGCTGGACGAGATCGCATTCCGGCCGCGGGTGCTGCGCAATGTCGCCAGGGTCGATGCTTCCACCGAGGTATTCGGCCGCAAATTGCGCCTGCCGGTGATGATCGCGCCCGTCGGTGCGCTTGAGATTTTCGATCCCGGGTCAGGTGCCGCAGTGGCGCGCGGAGCGGGCCAGTTCGGCGCAGCCCATATGCTCAGTTCGGTGTCCGAGCCCGGGCTGGAGGCCACGGCAAAGGCCGCGCCCGATGCGTTGCGCATCTTCCAGCTCTATGTCCGCGGCGACGATGCCTTTGTCGAAGACACGGTAAGCCGCAGCATCGAAAATGGGTATTCGGCGTTCTGCCTGACGGTCGACACCGCCCACTACAGCCGCCGCGAACGCGACATCGCCAAGCGTTATGTCCGCGAAAGCCGGATCCGCTCCACCGGTGGCGACTTCCAGAAGGGGCTGGAATGGCGGACCGTGAAGCTGATCAAGGACAAGTACAAGATACCGCTGGTGCTCAAGGGTATCGCGACCGCGGAAGATGTGGCCATCGCGCTCGATCACGGGGTGGACTGGATCTATGTGTCGAATCACGGCGGACGCCAGCTTGACCACGGCCGCGGCTCGATGCATGTGCTGCCCGAAATCGTCGACGCCGTCGCCGGCCGCGCCAAGATCATGGTCGACGGTTCGTTCTGCCGCGGTACCGACATTGTGAAGGCGATCGCCTCGGGTGCCGATCTTGTCGGCATCGGCCGCCTGCAATGCTGGGCGCTCGCTGCTGCGGGTGAAGCCGGCATCACCCGGATGCTTGAGCTGCTGGAGGATGAAGTGATCCGGTGCCTCGGATTGCTTGGGGTCACCAGTCTTGCCGCGCTCGACAAATCCTGTCTGCACGCGGCGGCACCGACCAACCTGCCCAGCGTATTCAGCGCGTTCCCGTTGCTCGATATTGAACCCTATCGGTACTAGGGGCGACGACTTCAGAGCTAACCGGCTTATGCGGACGGCTCGTCATGAAGGCAGCGTTTCCGTGGGCGGCGCTCTATCTTGCGGCCGCTGTCGCAATGGTTCCGATCGGTGCTTCCGCCCAAGAGGCGGCTTCGCCCGGCGACCGTCATGAGGCCATGCTCGACATCGATCGCGACGGCAGGATGGATCGCGCGGTGTTGGTGCGGCATCCGCGCGGCGCCGCCGCCGATCTCCTGATCTACCTTGGCGCCGGTTCCGAAGCGCTCGACCTTTCGCGCAAGCCCGACATTCGCAAGGACGATCTCGCGCATGGTCATGTCATGCGGCTCGAAACCAACAGCAAGGGTTCGCTGGTGATCCATTACGGCTGCGGCGGGTGCAGCAATGATTACGAGACCAAGCTGACCATTGTCTTTCGCGGTGGCGATTTTTTCGTCGCCGGGTTCTCTTACAATTGGGAGACCCGCGAGGGCGTCGGCAGTTGCGATGTCAACTTCCTGACCGGAAAGGGAATCCAGTCGCGAGGTCTGACGAAGGCAACGGCGATCCGATCAAAGTTCATTGCGGTCAAGCTGGTTGATTGGTCGGTCGACAATCAGCCGCTTCTGGCAAAGGCCTGCTTCTAGAAGCGCGAAATCCTGCCGTGCTGTAGCCCGCGTTAGCGGGCTTTCAGGAAGCTTTCGCCGGAGTCGCAAGGCGCGCACCGGTAGGTCAGCACATCGTAGTTCTGGTCGCGCGGCTCGATCGTCGCCAGCCGCATTTGCGCGCCGCACTTGATACACGGCATCTCTATGCTGGTCTGAAAGCGGGCGCAGGTTGGCGTCGGTCGGAATGTTTGCAGCATTTGATCCCCATGTCCCAGAGAGCGACGCGACGCCACAAACCGTCGAACTCTAACCACGAATCACTATGCCACACTGTTGACATGATTGGAATCGGGTCCGCTAGCCGTGTCGCTACGGATCAAGAAAGGAAATAATTCCCAAATATCAAGCTGACACCACAAGCCCCAGATGTGGGGCGATTCGAGGCCAGAGATGCCGCGAAAGCCAGAGTTCCAAACCACTGGCGCTATGCATGAGGCTTTTCGTGACGCTTTGCTTCTTGGCAGGAAGGCCGGAGGGGTTTTGCCTACGACGAAGGCTGTCAAAGTATTTTTTCAGCCGTACTGCGAGCGGCCCGGCGGGATGGTTTTGAAGTAAGAATTGAAGCGCGCGTTCCGAAATCGTCTCGAAAGAAGCCGCCAAGGTCTCAATCTGTTTCGGCGTGAATACCCGCGCGGTTCCGGGCATACCTTGCCGCCTTAGTTCGCAGAAAATCTGTGGCGGACGGTTCTTTTCAAATCGCAGCGTCCAGTCGCCATGGGCCAGCTTGTTTCGATCTTTGTAGCTCGCGCGGGCTGATTTCAACAAAGCGTCCAGCGCTCGAAACGTAACGGGATCGTATATGACCGCGCCTAATTTGGCTGATAGGTCTAGCCTGGCATCGAACGATTTTGGAATCTGCCTAGGCGCTGCTATCTTGCTTTTGTCGCGGATTGGCTTGGCCTTGGGATCGGATAAAAGGGCGAACAAGATTTCATCCAGCTTGATTTCGACAAGCGCCCAAGCCACGATTGCGTGGCCGATGGCCGGGAAATAGTCTTTCTTGAATTTTTCGTTTTCCGCGTGTGGATCATCTTTCATGGCAAAATCCCCAGGTAACGAGCAATACAGCGAAGAGGAAGCGCAGCGCCGGTTTATGGGCACGCTGCGCGCGGCACTGAATACGCCGCCGAAACCAATGGTATCGCCGAAAAAGAAAAAGATGAAACGGGGCGTCAAAG
>JBOHIT010000848.1:0-3512 GCA_050726155.1 Bradyrhizobium sp. | reverse complement strand
GCGCTGTCGCATTACTGGCGGGTGACTCGGGCGGACTATCTGGTGGCGCAGGCGCTGCTGGAGAAAGCCATTGCGGTCGATCCCAATTACGGCCAGGCGCTCAGCCTATTGGCGTCCTGCCACACCTTCGCGGCCCATATGGGCTGGGAGGACATGTCGCGGGCGGGGCCGGCGGCCGAGCACGCCGCATTGGCGGCGATCCGCGCCGACAGTGAGGATGCGTGGGCGCATTATGCGCTGGCCAGCGTCTATCTGTTCAACCGCCGCTTTGACGATTGCATCGCCGAGTTCGAGCTGGCGCTGCGGCTCAATCCGAATTTCTCGCCGGCGCGCGGGCTCTATGGCGTGGCGCTGTCCTATCGCGGGCGCTGGGAGGAAGGCGATCGCGCCGCCCGGCAGGCGCTGCGCTTTTCCCCGCGCGATCCCTTTGCCGGCATCTATTCCGGCGTCGCCGCCTATTGCCAGTATATCGGCCGCAACTACGACGAGGCGGCGTTGCTCGCCCGCGAAGCGATGCGCCAGCGCCCCGATTTCGTCGGCGCCCACCGCGTGCTGACGGCAGCCCTCGGCATGTCCGGCCACGTCAACGCCGCCGCCGCCGCGCTGGAAGCCCTGCGCCAGGCCCAGCCCAACATCTCGCTGGCCTGGCTAGCAAGCGACCTGCCGTTCGAGCACGAGGGGGATAGGGCGCATTACCTGGAGGGGTTTAAGAGGGCGGGGTTGGGGTAGGGGCCGAGCGCGCTCAATTCGCTTTCGTTCGCGTGGCGAGTACATCGCTTCCCAGAGATCGCTACGCCGTTGAACATTGAGCCAGAAAATCCGCGCTGTTAAGCTGATTTGGCGCCTGTGACGCACCGCCGAAGCGGCGCCGCGCTGGCATATCCGATCCTCCAAGCACAAACCGCCAGCTCGTTAAAGCCGGCGGTCCATGCATCCTCCCTCGGCGCTCATCGCACCTGATCAAGCTGCATCAAAGATGGAAGTCCGCAGCGGTGAACACATGGCCGTTGTCCGAGATGATCTCCATGTCGGCCGCGCCGCCGTTGATGTTGAAGAACACGTGCTGGCCGTCATCGTGGCTCTCGAACCAGTACTTGCCGGCCTGGGTGGTCGCGCCGCTGGCCGAGAAGGTGAAGGCGTCGTTGCCACTGGTGGTGCTGTTGGCGTCCATGAACGACACGTCGATGATGTCGCCCACCTGGAAGTCGGTGATGTGGTCGGCTTCACCGACCTTGCTCTCGTTCTGGGTGCCGAGGCCGACGAAATAGACGAAGGTGTCGTTGCCGGTGCCGCCCGACATGATGTCGGCCTTGCCGCCGCCGTAGAGCGTGTCCGCGCCGCTGCCGCCATACATCGTATCGGCGCCGTGCAAGCTGAAGTCGACCGCGTCATTGTCGCCGGCCAGATAGTCGTTGCCGCTGCCGCCGCGGATCGTATCGGCGCCGCCGCTGCCGTAAATGGTGTCCGAGCCGCCCTGGCCGCTGAGGGTGTCGTTGCCCGCGCCGCCGTCGATCGTATCGTTGCCGGAGCCGCCGTACACGGTGTCGGCGGAGCTGCCGTCCAGGATGATGGTGTCGTTGCCGCCCTGGCCATTGATGAGCTTGGCGGTGCTTCCCGTCAGCTGGAAGTGGAAGTTGTCGCCGCTGCCCAGATTCTGATAGCCGTCGCGGGCATCGTCCTGGTGCAATTCGCTCATGTATTCGAGATAATCCTGGAAGTTGATCGGAGTCGGACCCTTGGTTGCCATTGTCGTATTCCCTCTGTTTGTGCCGGCCGCCCGGAATGGGCTCTGCCTGTGACCGGGACCGTCGCAGGGAATGGAATTCGGCGCTGTTCCCTGGGGAACAAGCCTTGTGTGCGCCAGATCACGCCGTGGTCGCCGCGACCATGATGCGCCAAATCGGCACGACGGCCGGCGGACGCCCGGCGTAACCTTGGCGACCTGTCCGCCGTAGCTCAACGAGCGAAGGCGGAAGCCGGGGACGAATCAATTCTGATTTACGGAAATCGTGTCAAGCCTCAAAATAAAAAATATTTCGCTTTATCAGAAGTTCGATCACCGCTATATCCCCACCCATCCCGTCCCACTCAGAGGGGCGTGTCATGATCGTCATGAGCGTGGGGCGGGTCGCGGTGGACGCGGAGGTGCCGATAACGAACGGCACTGAGGCGTACGGTGAAAGCGTGTGGTCCTGACGTCGCGGTGCTGGCGTCAATGCACCCGGAGGCAACTGCTTCTGGGGGCGCTACGGAGGCAAAAGAGCCGTTCTCCGGGGAGAGCACGATATAAGCCGTAAAGCCATTGCGCAGGGAATGTCGGATTGCCTCCGCTGAACCTGTATGCTCGTGTGCATTTTCCTTTACCACATCGCACGCGAGACCGCGGGTGCAGCGCGCATCCGACATTCCCTGCGCCCTCTATTTGAAGAGGGCGGGAAATTTCCGGCAAAGCTCGGGCGCAATGCGTCGCGAGAACAATTTTCGTCGTCCCGGACAAGTGAGCGCAGCGAACGCGATCCGGGACCCATACGCCGCGGCTTCTCGGAGAGAATGCTGGCGTCAGAGACCTTCTACACAATGAGCATCACGCGGTATGGGTCCCCCGATGCGCAATTGCGCATCTGAGCTCAAGGCCGGGACGACGCGGAGGGGATGACAGCGGCCTACTTCATCTTCTGCCGGCGCACCGCCGAGGCCGCATCGACCACATTATCCACCTCTTCCCGCCAGCTCATGATTTCCGCGGCGAGGATCGGATGATTGAAGCCCTTCAGATTGAGATCGTCGATCGGGCGGCCCTCGACCCATTGCTCGACCATGCCGTAGACGCGCCGGGACACCACGATCTGGTTGGCCTTGGCTTCGTCGCACAGGCGCGAGGCGAGGTTGGTGACGCTGCCGATCGCGGCGTATTCCAGCCGCTGCTCGAAGCCGATCTGGCCGAGCGTGGCATAGCCGAGCGCAATGCCGATGCCGAAGCCGAGATTGTGGCCGCGGTTGCGCCACTTCTCGGTGAGCTGCCCGATGGCGTCGCGCATCTCCACGCTCATCTTCACCGCGCGCTTGACATGGTCCTCGAACTGGATCGGCGCGTTGAACAGAATCATCACGCCGTCGCCGGCATAGCGGTCGAGCGTGCCCTCGTAGCGGAAGATCAATTCGCCGAGTGCGGCGTGATATTCGCGCAGCACGTTCATCGCTTCTTCCGGCTCGGTGGTCTCGGTAAAGGCCGTGAAGCCGCGCAAGTCGCAGAACACCACGGTGACCTCGCGGCGGTGGCTGTCGAGCAGCGAATCGTGGCCGTCGGAGGAGGCGATCAGTTGCGCCACCTGCGGCGGCAGGAAACGCTCCAGCCGGCGGATGCGCTCGATCTCGCCGAGCTGCTTCTCGACCCGCTCCTCCAGCGACCTGTTCCAGTTCTTCAGCTCGTCGGTCTGTTCCTGCAGTTTTGCGGCTTGCTGCTGCACGGTGGTGTGCGCCGAGGCGAGTTCGCGGCCCTTCTGGTCCACTTC
>JBOHIT010000847.1:0-3940 GCA_050726155.1 Bradyrhizobium sp. | reverse complement strand
GCGTTGACGTGGCTGAGCCATTCCGGCTGGTCGGGATGGCCTTCCAGATTGAGACGGGAGACGAACGTCTCATAGCCGCCGACGATGACCATCACCAGCAGGTTCGATATCATCACCACGTCGATCAGGCCGAGAACCGCGAGCATGATCTGCTGCTCGCTGAAATCGAAGGAGTGGGCGAACAGGTGCCACAACTCCTTCAGAAACAGCACCACATAGACGCCCTGCGCGACGATCAGACCGATATAGAGCGGCAACTGGAGCCAGCGGGAACTGAAGATCAGGAACGGGATCGGACGCAATGCCTTCCGCTGAGCTAAGGGCGGCAAGGGCGTTTCCGGCGTCATGGACATGGTCGGCGGGTCTTTCTGTGCGGGGACTCACATGGGCAATCGCGGCCAATCTAATAGCCGGATATGGCACATTCCATACGAGCCGACTTTAGCGGCCATTTGGCGCAGGCGCGAGCAATGAGATTACCGCCGCTTCCAACGGACATGTTTTCGCCGCCGTGCCTGCGCGACCGGATGGCGAAACGATCAATCAGCGCGTCAGCTTCTTGTACTTCACGCGGTGCGGGATGATGGAATCCTGGCCGAGCCGGCGCATCTTGTCCTTCTCGTAATCCTGGAAGTTACCTTCGAACCATTCGACATGGCTTTCGCCTTCGAACGCCAGGATGTGGGTGGCGATGCGGTCGAGGAACCAGCGGTCATGGCTGATGATGACGGCGCAGCCGGCGAAATTCTCCAACGCCTCCTCCAGCGCGCGCAGCGTGTCGACGTCGAGATCGTTGGTCGGTTCGTCGAGCAGCAGCAGGTTAGCGCCGGACTTGAGCATCTTGGCCAGATGCACGCGGTTGCGCTCGCCGCCCGACAGCGCGCCGACCTTCTTCTGCTGGTCGGCACCCTTGAAGTTGAACGACGAGCAATAGCCGCGCGAATTGACCTCGCGCTTGCCGAGCAGGATCAGTTCGTTGCCGCCTGAAATTTCCTCCCACACGTTCTTCTTGCCGTCGAGATCGTCGCGCGACTGGTCGACGTAACCGAGATGCACGCTCTCGCCGACGACAATGGTGCCCTTGTCCGGCGTCTCCTGCTGGGTGATCATCCGGAACAGCGTGGTCTTGCCGGCGCCGTTGGGGCCGATCACGCCGACGATGCCGCCGGGCGGCAGCTTGAAGGTGAGATCGTCGATCAGCATGCGGTCGCCAAAGCCCTTGCTGAGGCCTTCGAAGTCGACGACGTTCTGGCCGAGACGCTCGGCCACGGGAATCGTGATCTGCGCGGTCTGAGTCTGCTTCTCGCTGGCCTGCTTCAACAGGTCCTCGTAGCGCTGATAGCGGGCCTTGGACTTGGCCTGGCGCGCCTTGGGCGACGATGCAATCCACTCCTGCTCGCGCTCAAGCGTCTTCTGGTGCGCGGCGTCCTCGCGGCCTTCCTGCAAGAGGCGCTTCTGCTTCTGCACCAGCCAGGACGAATAATTGCCTTCGTAGGGAATCCCCTTGCCGCGATCGAGTTCGAGGATCCAGCTGGTGACATTGTCGAGGAAGTAGCGGTCATGGGTCACGATCAGGATCGCGCCCGGATAGTTGCGCAGATGGCCTTCCAGCCACGATACCGACTCGGCGTCGAGATGGTTGGTCGGTTCGTCCAGCAGCAGCAGGTCCGGTTGGTCGAGCAGCAGCTTGCACAGGGCGACGCGGCGGCGCTCGCCGCCTGACAGCTTGGTGACGTCGGAATCGTCGGGCGGACAGCGCAGCGCGTCCATCGCCTGGTCGACCTTGCTGTCGAGATCCCAGAGGCCGGCGGCCTCGATCTCGTCCTGCAGCTTGGTCATTTCGTCGGCGGTCTCGTCCGAGTAGTTCATCGCCAGTTCGTTGTAGCGATCGAGGATCGCCTTCTGCTTGGCGACGCCCAGCATGACGTTCTCGCGGACCGTCTTGGTCTCGTCGAGATGCGGCTCCTGCTCGAGGTAGCCGACCCGGGCGCCCTCGGCGACCCAGGCCTCGCCGTTATATTCCTTGTCGAGGCCGGCCATGATCCGCAGCAGGGTCGACTTGCCGGAACCGTTGACGCCGAGCACGCCGATCTTGGCGTCCGGGTAGAACGACAGATGGACGTTATCGAGCACCTTCCGGGTCGGGTAGCTCTTGGTCAAACCCTGCATGAAATAGACGAACTGGCGAGCCATCGCGGTCCCTTGAAACCAGAGGATTTATGGAAATTTGCTGCCGCTGATGTAGCGGCGCGGCCCCCAAAGGGCAACCGCAGGAACCTGTTTTCCATCCGTTCACCACGGATGAATACGGGATGGTCACCATGTGTGCGCGGGCACACCCCTTGTGTGCCCTAGATCACGGCATTTGAAACTAACTTTTAATAAATCAGGCCAAAAGTCGTTCTCAGGACGACTAACCGTACGTCCAGGGCGGCAAAAGCCGCTGTCAAAACCGAGGCCCGCGCGTCATGGCTACGATCAGTTCGGCATCCCTTCGCAATCAGGCGCAGAGCCCCGCGCTGGCAGGGCCGTTCGCCGAATTCCGTGCCTTCTGGCGCCAGTTCCTGGCCAAGGCCTTCAATCCCTACCGTCCGGAACTGCACTATATGCGCGGCCCCGGCCCCGCCTGCCGCGCCAAGCGCCTCGGCCGCTCGAACTGAGCGTTTGCCGGATATTCCAGATCGTTGACACAGAGTCGTTTGTTTGACGCGTTTTCTTGACGCGAACCGGTCCCACTTCGCTCAAAAACGCTATCTCCTGCATCTAAGTCCGCTTGCGCGCTCCCGAATTGCGCGCGACCATGGCCACCTTCACTGACGGCCCCATTCCGCCGTCACCCCTCGCCATGAACGGACCTCCCAATGACGCGGCTGCGCTGTGCAATCCTCGACGACTATCTCGATGTGGCCCTCAAGGTCGCGGACTGGTCCCAAATCGCCGACCGGGTCGACGTCACCGTCTTCAACCAGCCGTTTGCGACCACCGAAGCCGCGGCGCAGCAGCTGAAGGATTTCGAGATCATCTGCGCGATGCGCGAGCGCACGCCGTTTCCGCGCACGATGTTTGCGGCGCTGCCGAATCTGAAGCTGATGATCACCTCGGGCATGCGCAATGCCGCGATCGACATGGAAGCGGCCAAGGACCACGGCGTGGTGCTGTGCGGCACCCAATGGGGCCGCGACCCCACCGCTCCGCTGACCATGGGCCTGATCCTGGAACTGACGCGTAACATCGGCCGCGAAAACGCCCGCATGCATGCCGGCGAGCCCTTGCAGAAATTCGTCGGCATGGAGATCGAGGGCCGAACGCTGGGCGTGATCGGCCTCGGCAAGCTCGGCACCAAGGTCTCGAAACTGGCACAGGCCTTCGGCATGAACGTGATCGCCTGGAGCCCGAACCTGACGCCGGAGAAGTGCGCGGAAGTGGGCGTCGGCTACGCCACCAAGGAGGAATTGTTCTCAACCGCCGACATCGTCACCATCCATGTGGTGCTGAGCCAGCGCTCGCGCGGGTTGGTTGGGCGTGAGGACCTCGCGCGCATGAAGCCGACCGCCTATCTCGTCAACACCGCGCGCGGGCCGATCGTCGACGAAGGCGCGCTGTTGGAAGCGCTGACGCAAAACAAGATCGCCGGCGCCGGCATCGACGTGTTCGCGGTCGAGCCGCTACCGGTCGAACACCCGTTCCGCAAAGTCGAAAACCTCGTGCTGACGCCGCATCTCGGCTACGTCACCGAGGACAGTTTTCGAAATCATTATCGCCAGATGGTCGAGGGCATCGACGCCTGGTTCAAGGGCGAGCCGCCGAGGAAGCTGGTCTGAGATCGTCGATCTCACGCCCAAACAAAAATATCGAAAACAACCCCATGCAAAGAAAGGAACCCTATGCAAACAAAGGGGGTTCGCAGGCATGGAGCTTGGCCCGCAGAAAACATTTTGAC
>JBOHIT010000846.1:0-4173 GCA_050726155.1 Bradyrhizobium sp. | reverse complement strand
TTGAGATCGTTGACGACCAGCCGCGGCACGGTGGTTTGCCGGTTCGCGGCGGCCTTTACCTGCTTGATCTCGCCGCCGACCATCATGCGCGCCAGCGAGCTTGCGGTTTCCGCCTTGGGATTGCATGTCGAGATTTTCCTGCCGCCGCGCAGGATGGTGGCGGTGTCGCACAGCCGTTTCACCTCTTCCAGCTTGTGGCTGATGTAGAGGATGGCGCGGCCCTCGGCCTTGAGGCGATCGAGTACGGTGAAGAGCTGGTCGCCTTCCTGCGGCGTCAGCACCGCGGTCGGCTCGTCGAGGATCAGGAATTTCGGGTTCTGCATCAGCGCGCGCACAATCTCGATGCGCTGGCGTTCGCCGACGGAGAGTTGCCAGACTTCGCGCCTGGGATCGAGCGGAAGCCCGTAAACACGGGATACTTCCTCAAGCCGCGCCGACATGTCCTTGAAGGATTCCTTGCCGTCGAGCCCAAGCGCGACGTTTTCCGCGACTGTGAGATTATCGAACAGGGAGAAGTGCTGGAACACCATGCCGATGCCGCGGCTGCGGGCTTCCGACGGTCCGGACAAAACCATCTTCTCGCCCTGCCAAAGCATTTCGCCTTCGCTCGGCTGGATCAAGCCGTAGATGGTCTTGACCAGCGTTGATTTGCCGGCGCCGTTCTCGCCGAGCAGCGCGTGGATCTGCTGCGGCCAGATATCGATATCTACAGCTTCGTTGGCGAGGAAACTGCCATAGCGTTTGGTCAGCCCGACTGTCCTGAGCAGCGGCGTTTCACCTGTGTGCAGCGCGGCAGGCGTCGAATCCAGCATTCGTGGTCACGCGTTCCAAGGAGTCCCAGACAATGGATGCCTCAATACTGGGCTAGTTTAGGCGCGCGCGTAAGTAGGGAAAAAGCGCCAGACTTTGCTCAACTGTTCGGCAGGCGGCAGGCGTGCGTGATTCCCTGATGTCTCGATGGTTGCTGTGTTTGCGCGTCGTCGCGCACCATTCCCGTCTCCGTAGAAACACTGAATTGCTTGTTGCAGAATTGTTACGGTCCAGACAAATCGAAATGGCCTAGTCAGTGCTGGCGCGTAGTTGAGCAGTTTTGTCGCAGCTGTGTACGCGTTGCGGAGATCGCATTTTTTGCGGGGCCTGCATCGATCGCCCTGCGCCCGATCGTCGCAGAAAGCCAATGAACACAGGCCTAACTCGAAACGTCCGGTTCCACCGAACGTGGCTTTGCCGCGTTCGCCGATCCGTCGACTTTTCACCGAACATGCTGATGCGCCGATTGTTCTTGATGAAACTTGCATCAAGCCATGGGGAAAGTTGAGGCTTCTCACTTTATTCGATGCGCGCAAGGCTTGCTGCCAAGGGCCTCGATCATTCGATCGTCAACTTGGGGGTAATTGAGATGTCTTCTCTTCGCAGAACATTGGCAGCAGCGGCGCTGTCACTCGCAACACTCGTACCGGCCGGCTATGCCGCCGCCGCCGATCTGACGGTCAAGGCGCTCAAGCCGGTCGCCGAGGTGCCGTTCTTCTTCGTGATCGACGACCGCGTGTCGTTCTCGTGGATGCCCAAGGGCACCGATCCCGGCATGTACACCGTCAACCCGAACGGCTCGGTCAACGGCACCACCGCCAAGCAGGTCTATTCCTTCACCCATTTCGACGCCTGGGCCTACGGCACCAACTTCTTCACCATCTCGATGTTCAAGTCGGGCCACAATGATCCCGCGTCGCCCTGCGTGGCGCCCGGCGTGACCATCACCGGCGGGTTCGCAGACTGCGCCGGCGCCACCGAAATCTACGGCCTGTTCCGCTCGACCTTCGGCTTCAACGAGATCTTCAATACCAAGGCCTTCACGATGGGGCCGCTGCGCAACGTCTCGTTCGAAATCGGTATGGACGCCAACACAGAAAACAACTTCCTGGCGCCCGCCAAGCGCGACCTCGTCGCCGGTCTGCAGTTCGCCTTCGACCTGCCCTACAAGGGTTATGTCAACGTCGCGCCCTTGATGTACTGGGAATATTCCAACCACAACGCGTTCACTCAGTGCGGCCTGTTCGGCCCCGGCATTGCCGGCGTGACCTGCAACTCCGACGGCAACGTCTCGTACCGGCCGACATGGGCGGTCGAAGTCAATTATTACATGGACCTCGGCTTCCTGCCGCCGTCGCTGCAGTTCTTCTCGGTCAGCGGCCGCGCCGGCTGGTACGGACCGAAGGGCGATTCCAACGGCCTGCCTGCGCTTTCGGGCATCGGCCGGTTCTCGACCGCGTCCAAGACCGAGCTCAACAGCGAGCCGATCCGCCTGACGTTCGACGCCAGCAAGGCCTTCATGGGTCCGAAGTACTCGCACTTCGTCGACGTCTGGGTCGCCTATCGCTACTGGCAGAACAAGTTCGGCCTCGACCACAATGCGATGGCCGGCGTCTGCACGCTCGCGGGCAACGGCCAGAGCACCAACTCCTGCACCGAATCGACCGTCTATACCGGCGTGACCGTGAAGTTCTAATCACCTGATTTCCTCCCCAGGTGAAAAGCGATGGCGCCGCGATGTTCCCGCGGCGTCATTTTCTTTTGAGAGTCGCTCCTTCGTCATGGCCGGGCTTGACCCGGCCATCCACGTCTTTCTTGCGTAGGCTTGTAGGATGGGTGGAGCGGAGCGATACCCATCAATTGCTGGGCACGAAGGTGATGGGTTTCGCTGCGCTCTACCCATCCTACAATCTAGGTGTTGTCCCACACCCCGGCATGCACCGCCGCGGCCTCGTCCTCGAGCAGCGGTCCGACCACCTCGGTCGATCGCTGGCCGCTACCGAAAACTTCCCGGCACGGCAGGTCGAGCGTCGGATTCTCCGGATGGTTGCCGGTCAATTCCCGCAAGCGATGCTCGCTGAGGCCGTAGACCACCCGGCCGATGCCGGCCCAATAGATCGCGCCGGCGCACATCGCGCAGGGCTCTGCGGAGGAATAAAGCGTGGTGCTGCGCAAGGTATTGGCGTCGATCGCGGTGCAGGCCTGGGTCGCCAGCAGACGTTCAGCATGCGCGGTGCCGTCATGGGACGGCATGTAGCCGTTCTCGGCTTCGAGCAGCACCTTGCGGTTCGCATCGACCAGCAGCGCGCCGAACGGATGGTTGCCGTGCGTCATGGCGCGGCGAGCGACGTCGAACGACTGCCGCAGGAAATGCGCGTCGAGCTCCGACTGGGTCAGCGCCGAAATATCCGCCATCGGGGCCCTTGCCGTTGGAGCATGATCCGGAAAAGTGGGTACCGGTTTTCCGATAAGATCATGCTCAAAACAAAAGCTAGAGCGGGATGACGATAAGTCATCGCGCTCTAGTGCCCTGCCATGTGCCGGCCGATCTCGGTGAGATCGGCTTCGCTGGCGCGGGCTTCATGGACGAACTGCCCATGGAACATCACGACCAGACGATCCGACAATTCGAGCAGTTCGTCGAGGTCCTCGCTGACCAATAGCACTGCCGCGCCGCGGTTGCGGGCGGCCATGATCTCGGCATGGATCTGGGCGACGGCGGCGAAATCCAGCCCAAAGCAGGGATTGGCGGCGATCAGCACCTCGACCTCGCCGCCGAGTTCGCGCGCTAGCACCGCGCGCTGGACATTGCCGCCCGACAGCGCCGAGATCGGCGTGTCCGGCGAGCGGGTCTTGATCTTGTAGAGCCCGATCTTGCGCTCGGCGTCCTTGCGGAACGCCGCCTTGTTCAGCCACCAGCCCTTGCTGGCAAACGGCGCACGGTCGAATTCGCGGAACGCGATGTTGTCGGCGACGCTCATGCCGCCGACGCAGGCGTTCTTCAGCGGCTCCTCCGGCAGCAGCGACATCTTATGGCGCCGCATCTCCTCGCGGCTCGCCGAATAGAGATCGCCGCGGATGCGGATTTCGCCGCTCTCGGCCTCGCGCTGGCCGGCCAGCACCTCCACCAGTTGCCGCTGGCCGTTACCGGAGACGCCGGCGATGCCGACGATCTCGCCGCCGCGCACGCTGAGCGAGACGTCATGCACCGCGACCGCGCCGGCATCATCGATCGCGCGAAGCTTGCTCAGTTCCAGCCTGATATCGCCAAGCGTGCCGACGCGCGGCGGTTGCACCGTCAATTCCTCGGCACCGATCATCATCCGCGCCATGCTGTCGGGTGTCAGATCCGCGACCCTGCCG
>JBOHIT010000845.1:0-5719 GCA_050726155.1 Bradyrhizobium sp. | reverse complement strand
CTGTATGCTCGTGTGCGCATTCTTGTTGCACTAATGCACGCGAGACCGCGGGTGCAGCGCGCACCCGGTCTTCCCTGCGCCCTCTGATTGGAGGGCGGGAAGTTTCCAGCAAAGCTCGGGCGCAATGCGTCGCGAGAATGCGGCCACACATTCAATTGTCGTCACCCGCGCAGGCGGGTGACCCAGTGTTCCAGAGACGCTGATGATAGAACCGAGAAGCCGCGGCGTACTGGATCACCCGCCTTCGCGGGTGACGACAACATTTGCTCGGCCTATCCCTGCCCTTCCCCCGCATACGCATCATGCAATGGCGCGCCTGTGGGATGTCCTCTGCACGTAGTACATGCCGCCTGCGGCGCCAGCGCGCCTGCCCGGAGAATTCTTGATGGATGCCGTCACGGTCAAGCCGCCTGCCACGCCGGGTATCGACGGCTTGCCTCCGGAACTCCGGCGCTGGGCGGTTGCGGCGATCTTTACCGCGCTGGCGCTGGCTTCGCTGGATACGGCGATTGCCAACATCGCGCTGCCCGCGATCGCCGCTGACCTCCATGTCAGTCCGGCCGACGTGGTCTGGGTGGTCAATGTCTATCAGATCGCCCTGGTCGCAACCCTGCTGCCGCTCGGCGCGCTCGGTGAAATCGTCGGCCATCAGCGCATCTATATCGGCGGCCTGTTGCTGTTCACGATCGCCTCGATCGGCTGCGCCCTGGCGTGGTCGCTGCCCAGTCTGGTGGCTGCGCGCGCACTGCAGGGATTGGGCGCCAGCGGCATCATGGCCGTGAATGCGGCATTGGTCCGCTACGTCTATCCGACCCACATGCTGGGTCGTGGCTTCGGCCACAACGCGCTGGTGGTCGGCACTGCCTTCACCCTTGGGCCGACGATCGCGTCCGGCATCCTGGCGCTCGGCCCCTGGCCCTGGCTGTTCGCGATCAACGTTCCGTTCGGTCTGATCGCGGTGTGGATCGGACTGAAGACGCTGCCGCCGACGCCGCGCGCGACGCACGCATTCGATTTCGCGAGTGCGGCGCTGACCACGGGCTGCCTCGGACTGTTCATCATCGGGATCGGCAGCGCGGCGCATAAGGCACCGCACGCGCTGGTCACAGCCGAACTCGCCGGCGCCCTCGTCCTCGGCTGGATCATGACCCGGCGGCAGGCGGATCATCCGGCGCCGATGCTGCCGATCGACCTGTTCCGGCGGCCGATGTTCGCACTGTCGGCGGCGACGTCGGTGTGCACGTTCGCGGTTCAGGGCATCGCCTTCGTCTCGCTGCCGTTTTATTTCGAAGACGTGCTGATGCGCACGCAGGTCGAGACCGGCTTCTTCATGACGCCGTGGCCGCTGGTGGTCGCGATCATGGCGCCGATCGGCGGCCGGCTGTCCGACCGTTATCCCGTTGGCATTCTCGGCGGCATCGGCCTCGCGTTGCTGTGCGCGGGCATGGTGCTGCTGGCGACACTGCCCGCGGAACCCGGCGTGGCCAACATCGTCTGGCGCATGGTGGTGTGCGGGATCGGTTTTGGCTTCTTTCAAACCCCCAATTTGCGGGCGTTGATGTCGAGCGCGCCGTCACATCGCAGCGGCAGCGCCAGCAGCATCGTCGCGACCGCGCGGCTGACCGGACAAACGCTGGGCGCGGCGTTCGCCGCACTTTGCTTTGCGCTTGGCGGTCACGATGGCGCGACGCTTGCATTGGCGCTCGGCGCCGGTTTTGCTGCACTCGGCTGCGTCATGAGTTTCCTGCGCCTGGCGGTGACCCCGGCGCGCGATTGATTGGAGGGATTGTGCGACTTCTCAGCCTGATGACCGGTGCACTTCTGCTGCTGCACCCGGCCGCGATCCACGCCCAGACCGTTTGGGATATGCCGACGGAATATCCCGAAAGCGCCATGCCGGGCGCCGGCCTCGTGGCCTTCACCAAACATGTCGCAGAACTCAGCGCGGGCAGACTCACGATCAGGCCGAGTTTCGACGCCAAGGCCGGCATCAAATCGGCAGGCATGCTGGCGGCGATCGCTGAAGGCAAGGTGCAGGCCGGCGATGCCTTTGCGGGTGCGCTCGAAGCCGAAGATCCTGTCTTCGCGCTGCCGTCGCTACCATTTCTGGTGACATCGATCGCCGATGCAAAACGACTTTCCGATATCGCGCGGCCGCATCTCGCGGCGGTGCTCGACAGGAAGGGTCTGCGGTTGCTGTATCTGACGCCGTGGCCGCCCTCCGGCGTCTGGTCCAAGGCGCCGCTCAAAACCGCGTCCGACCTGTCGGCGCTTTCGATCCGGACTTATGACAAGACATCGAGCGAAGTATTCGGAAGCACCGGCGCCAAGGCCGCCTCGATCAGTTTTGCGGACACGATGCCGAAACTGGTCGACGGCAGTCTCAATGCGGTGCTGTCGTCCGGCGACGGCGGCGCCGGCCGCAAGCTCTGGGAGTATCTGCCCTACTTCAGCGAGATCACCTATTCGCTGCCGCTCTCGGTCGCTGCCGTGAACAAGACGGCCTATGACGCCCTGAACGCCGATCAGCGCGAGGCCGTCGATGCGGCCGGCCGCAAGACCGAATCCGAATTGTGGATCGCGCTTTCGACGCGATTGGAGGAGAATTATGCGCGCATGCGCCAGAACGGCGTCACGATCGAATCGACGCCTTCACCTGTCATCATCGAGGCGCTGCAATCGGCGGCGGTGACGGCGCAGCGCGCCTGGTGCGGCAAGGCCGGCGCCGTCTGCACGCAGATTCTCGATGCCTACAAGGCAGGCAAACCCTGAGCCGCGCCCGAGAAACCCCGGCCCATCAATTTTCTTCCGCATCGCAAACGCGTTTTCTTGATTTGAACTGTTCCAAATTGCGGTCCAGTGTCCGCGCCGGGTTCAATTGATGAATTGAGCTAACAGGGGAAACGCGATGGCAAACCTCACTATCAACGGCAAATCAATCAACGTGGACGTCGAAGATGACACCCCGCTGCTTTGGGCGATTCGGGAAAACGTCGGACTGACCGGCACCAAATACGGCTGCGGCATTGCACAATGCGGGGCCTGCACGATCCACATCGACGGGGTCGCGATGCGCTCCTGCGGCATCTCGGTCAAGGAAGCCGTCGGCAAACAAATCACCACGATCGAGGGACTGGCCGCCGCCAATGGCGCGCTGCACAAGGTGCAACAGGCCTGGGTCGCCAACGACGTCCCGCAGTGCGGCTATTGCCAGAGCGGCATGATCATGGCGGTTGCAGCGCTTTTAAAGGAAAAACCGAAGCCAACCGACCAGGATATCAACGACGCCATCACCAATATTTGCCGATGCGGAACCTTCCAGCAGGTCCGCGAAGCAATCCACGCCGCAGCGAACGCTTGAGGGGGCTGTCATGAACAAGCACATCACGCCTGCACTCAACCGCCGCGCCTTCGTCATCGGTACCGCTGCCGTCGCCGGCGCCGGGCTTTCGATCGGCATGGATATTCCCTTCGGCGGACCGACCGTGGTCCGCGCCGCCGACGGCTCGCCTGAGGTCAATGTCTGGGTGGTGATCCGTCCCGACGATACCGTGGTGATCCGCATCGCCCGCTCCGAGATGGGACAGGGCACCCTGACCGGGCTTGCCCAACTCGTCGCCGAAGAACTCGAATGCGACTGGGCGAAGGTCACCACCGAATATCCGACCCCGGGGCAAAGTGTCGCACGCAAGCGCGCCTGGGGTGATTTCTCCACCGGTGGCAGCCGCGGCATCCGCACCAGCCAGGACTACGTCCGCAAAGGCGGCGCCACCGCGCGCATGATGCTGGTGCAGGCCGCCGCCAATGAATGGAAGGTGCCGGCGTCGGAATGCACCGCCGTCAACAGCGTCATCACCCACACGCCGTCGGGCAAGAAGACGACCTACGGCAAGGTGGTGGAAGCCGCCGCCAAACTGCAGCCTCCCGCCGATGCCGACGTCAAGCTGAAGGATCCGAAGGACTGGAAGATCGCCGGCAAGGGCGTGTTGCGGCTCGACACCGTCGAAAAGACCAACGGTCAAATGATCTACGGCGCCGACATCAAGCTCCCGGGCATGCTGAACGCGGCGCTCAAGGACTGCCCGGTCTTCGGCGGCAAGCTGAAAAGCTATGACGAAGCCAAGGTCATGGGCATGAAGGGCGTCAAGAAGGTGGTCCGGGTCAACGACAGCACGGTCGCCGTCATTGCCGACACCTGGTGGCACGCCAAGACCGCACTCGACGCGCTGCCGATCGTCTGGGATGAAGGCGAGAACGCAAAGGTCTCGAGCGAGTCGATCGCCAAGTGGCTGGCCGAGGGCCTCGACAACGCGCAGCCCGCGTTTGTCGGCAACCAGAACGGCGATGCCAAAGCTGCCATTGCGGGCGCCACCAAGAAGGTCGAGGCAGTCTACAACTATCCCTACCAGAACCACGCGGCGATGGAGCCGCTGAATTGCACGGCGCTTTATACGCCGGACAAGTGCGAGGTCTGGACGGGAACGCAGAACGGCGAGGCCGCTTTCGCGGCGGTGCTGGAAACCTCCGGCCTGCCCGCCGACAAATGCGAGGTGCACAAGCAGATGCTCGGCGGGGGCTTCGGCCGTCGCGGCATGACCGACTATGTCCGGCAGGCCGTCTCTATCGCCAAGCAGATGCCGGGCACGCCGGTGAAACTGTTGTGGTCGCGCGAAGACGACATGCAGCACGGCACCTATCATCCGATCACCACGTGCAAACTGACCGGTGCCTTCGACAAGGACAACAACCTGACGGCGTTGCATGTCCGGATCTCCGGCCAATCCATTCTCTATACCGTGCGCCCCGCCGCACTGGTCAACGGCATGGACCCGGCGGCATTCCAGGGCCTCAGCCCCACCGGCGACTGGGCGATCGGATATAGTTTTCCGAATCTGCTGGTCGAACATTCGATGCGCAACCCTCACGTCCCGCCAGGCTTCTGGCGCGGCGTCAACGTCAACCAGAATGCGATCTATCTCGAATGCTTCATCGACGAGCTGGCGCAGTCGGTCGGCGAGGATCCGGTCGCGTTCCGGCGCAAGTTGATGAGCAAACATCCCAAGCACCTCGCCGTGCTCAATGCCGTGGCCGACAAAATCGGCTGGGACAAGCCGCCGCCCAAGGGCGTGTACCGCGGCATCTGTCAGCACATGGGCTACGGTAGCTACGTGGCCGGCGCCGCCGAGATCTCGGTGACCGACGGCAACAAGATCAAGGTGCACCGTATCGTCGCCTCCACCGATCCCGGCTACGTCGTCAATCCGGCGCAGATCGAGCGCCAGATTGCGGGGTCGTTCGTCTATGGACTGTCCGCCCTGTTCTACGGCAATTGCACCGTTAAGGACGGACGCATCGAGCAATCCAACTTCGACACCTACAATTCGATGCGGATCGCGGAGATGCCGAAGGTGGAGTCGGTCATCGTTCCGAGCGGTGGCTTCTGGGGCGGCGTCGGCGAGCCGACGATCTGCGTTGCGGCCCCCGCCGTGCTCAATGCGTATTTCGCGGCAACGGGAAAACGCATTCGCTCGGTGCCGCTGAAGGATCAGGACATCAGCTTCGCCTGACAAAGCAGGCGGCGGCCACCAGGGCCGCCGCCTTCACCATCTGGATATGCACTGATGAAAGCGTTGCGCGTCGCCGTCGGGATTGCAACGGTCGTAGCATGGAGCCCGGTGCTTGCGGCTTCCGAACCGCCGCCTGGCGCTGCATCCTGCTC
>JBOHIT010000844.1:0-3592 GCA_050726155.1 Bradyrhizobium sp. | reverse complement strand
TCAGCCGACGCTCGCCACCGACATGGGCGCGCTGCAGGAGCGCATCACCACCACGCACAAGGGTTCGATCACCTCGGTGCAGGCGATCTACGTGCCGGCCGACGACTTGACCGACCCGGCGCCCGCGACCTCGTTCGCCCATTTGGACGCAACCACGGTGTTGAACCGCGCGAGCTCGGAAAAGGGCATCTACCCGGCGGTGGATCCGCTCGACTCGACCTCGCGCATGCTGTCCCCGCTGGTCGTCGGCCAAGAGCACTACGACACCGCGCGTATGGTCCAGCAGGTGCTGCAGCGCTACAAGTCGCTGCAGGACATCATCGCCATTCTCGGCATGGACGAACTGTCCGAAGAGGACAAGATCGCGGTTGCCCGCGCCCGCAAGATCGAGCGCTTCCTGTCGCAGCCGTTCCACGTCGCCGAAGTCTTCACCGGCTCGCCCGGCAAATTCGTCGATCTCGCCGACACCATCAAGGGCTTCCGCGGTCTGTGCGAAGGCAAGTACGACCATCTGCCGGAAGCGGCCTTCTACATGGTCGGCAACATCGAAGAAGCCGTCGAGAAGGGCAAGAAGCTCGCGGCTGAAGCAGCTTAACGCACAACCAAGCTGCGCCGTCACCCTGAGGTGCGAGCGCAGCGAGCCTCGAAGGGCGACTTCTGTCATCCTTCGAGGGCCGCAAGGGCGGCCACCTCAGGATGACGACAGCCTCTGTTGCTAGCGGAAAACGGATTCTCTGATGGCCACCTTCCACTTCGATCTTGTGTCGCCCGAAAAACTCGCCTTCTCCGGCGAAGTCGATCAGGTTGACGTCCCCGGCGTGGAAGGCGATTTCGGCGTGCTGGCCGGCCACGCGCCGGTTGTCGCCGCAATCCGTCCGGGCATCCTGACCGTCACCTCCGGCGGCACCCATCAGAAGATCATCGTGCTCGGCGGCCTTGCCGAGATGTCGGAGAAGGGCCTCACCGTGCTCGCCGACGTCGCCACCTCGACGCAGGATCTCGACCGGGCGCTGTTCGCCGAAACGATTGCCGAGATGGAAGCCAAGCTTGCCGAGAAGGAAGGCTCCGAACTCGACCGCGCCATCGAGCGGCTTGATCACTTCAAGAGCATCCAGCAGGAGCTCAGCGCGACGGCTATGCACTAAGCCCCGGGGCACCGCTCCGGGGCGCAATGACGGCCCGAGCAACATCCGGCGCTCGTCACGATGTGACGGGCGCTTTTTGTTTGAGCGGCTTGCTCGCGCGGGCCAGTCGCCGCCGCGGCGGGTCTCAGCCCTCGCGCTTGATGTCGCGCAGCAGGGACGGCAACCCGGCCAGGTCTTTCAATATGAAATCGGCGAGCGCGGCATCGGGCCAGCGCACGTGGTTACGGCCCCAGGGCCCGCGTTCAAGCAATGCCGTCTTCATTCCGAAACTCCGAGCCGGGATGACGTCATTGTCGAGACGATCCCCGACATACAGCACCTCGGCTGGATCGAACTCGGACATTGCGCCGGTCATGGCGAGCGTCTTGCGGAAGAATTCCGGCGAAGGCTTGTCGACGCCGAGTTCTGCCGACGTCGTGATTAACTTGGCCTCAAGGCCGAACGATTCCAGCGCCGCCTTGGCCGTGGGCGGCTGATTGCCGGCGATACCGACAAACCAGCCGTCCTGCGTCAGTTCGGACAGGCACGGCCTGGCGTCGGCATAGAGATCGCGCGCTTCGATTTTAAAATCAGTCCCGCTTCGCTTGCGCTCGGCTGCGGCGGCGCGGACGTCAAAGCCCGGCCGCAGCCGCTCGAAGACCAGGCGATAACTTTCGCCTTTGGCGATGATATCGTCGAGCACGGCCAGAAACTCGGCCCTGTCGACGCCCATGGTGTCGGCCCAGCCGTGCAGCAGACGCGTTTCGTCGATCAGCGTCTCGCCAACGTCGAAAAATATCGCGCGGATCGGCATCGGCACTTTCTTAAATAGGCGTGGCAGCAAATCGTGCGAACGAAATGGCGACGGCCTTATACACCTCGCGCCGGAACGGCACCACGAGATCGGCGACGCGATCCAGTTGCTCCCAGCGCCATAAATCGAATTCCGCCGGCTGGCCGTTGCGCGGCGTCAGTGGGTCGATCTCGTCGTCGCGTCCGGTAAACCGCAGCGCGAACCATTTCTGCTGCTGACCCCGGAATTTGGCGAGGCGGTGCGAAGGCGGCCCGTCATAGGCCGGAAACTCGTAACTCATCCAGTCGGTCTCGCCGAGGTGCTCGGCGCTGGTAGCGCCGGTCTCTTCCCAAAGTTCGCGCATCACGGCATCACGCGGGTTCTCGTCGGCGTCGATGCCGCCCTGCGGCATCTGCCATTCCAGTCCGGGGAGGATGATTTCAGGTCCGTCGTCGCGAAAGCGCCGGCCGATCAGCACCCGGCCGGAGGCGTTGAACAAGGCAATACCCACATTGGGGCGATACGGTTTGTCTGACATGGCGTTTTCGAGCGAAGGGGGCATCGGTTCGCGTTACGAAAACGCGTCGAAAATGGAAAGCTATTTGCCGACGAGGCTGGAAAATTCCTTCACCACGCGCTCATAGACCGGCCGCTTGAACGGCACGATCAGCTCCGGAAGATTCTTCATCGGCTCCCAGCGCCAGCTGACGAATTCAGCCTTGTGGCCGCCGCCGGGGCTCGCGACATTGATCTCGCTGTCCTTGCCGGTGAAGCGAACCGCGAACCATTTCTGCCGCTGCCCGCGATAGCGGCCCTTCCAGGTGCGGCCGGCCACGGTGCGCGGAATATCGTAGATCAGCCAGTCGGGGACTTCGCCGAGCTTCTCCACCGACCGCACGCTGGTTTCCTCGTAGAGCTCGCGCTTCGCCGCCGCCCAGGTGTCCTCGCCGGGGTCGACGCCGCCTTGCGGCATCTGCCAGACGTGGGTTTCGTCGACATGCTCGATGCCGCCGGCGCGGCGACCGATGAAGACCAGCCCCGCAGCGTTGATCAGCATCATGCCGACGCATGTTCGGTAAGGCAGGTCTTCGTAGCGCGCCATTCCGTCGAGTTTCCTTGCAGGTTTCCTACAAACACAATTCGAGCGATCAGGCAGCCGAAATCCGGAAAGGTCCCGGATCGGCGCCATCAGGTTGATCTCCAGAGCCTCGGTCGCCGAGGCTCTGGCCTCTTTTTTTGACGCGTTTTCTTCACGCGAGCCGGTACCCACCTCGCTTGAAAACGCTCTAGCCTGATTTTGATTTCAGCATCGCCGTTGTCAATGGCACAAGCAGGATGCCGCGGTTCTCGAGCGTCTTGATCCAGGCGGCGATCCGCTCGATCGAAATCGGCAGGGCCGAGGCGACGCCGACAGCCAATCCGCGCTCCTTGGCCAGGGTTTCGAGCTTGATCAGCGTCCGGTCGATCTCGGCCGAGGTCGGCACCGAATCGATGGTGAAATCGGCCTTGGCAAACGGCATCGCCTGACCTGCGGCCAATGCGGAAGCGGCGCTGCGCGGGGTGGCGCCGTCGTCGAGATAGCCGAGGCCGCGCTTGGCGGCCTCGCGGATGATCGGTTGCATCACGGTGTCGGTCGCCACGAAGCGCGCACCCATGAAATTGGCAATGCCCGCAT
>JBOHIT010000843.1:0-8267 GCA_050726155.1 Bradyrhizobium sp. | reverse complement strand
TCGTAATCCAGCGAACGCGCCAGCGGCGCCAGCGCCTGGCTGATATGGACCGCACCGACGATCACGAGACGCGCGGTCGGCGCGGAGACATTGAGGAACAGCTTTTTGCTGGCAACCTCGATCATGCCGCTCTTGCCCATGCGCAACTGCTTTGACAATTCGCCGCGCAGGGGATCGCTCGCGATATCCTTTGCCTTGACGAGGCGCTGTTCGCCATTGGCGGTATCGGTGATCACGATCACCGGCCGCCGCGCGGCACGCTCGATGTTGACTTCCGAGAGGGTTTGCAGCTTCACGATTGTCCCACCTTCTCGACGAAGACGCGGATGGTGCCGCCGCAGCTTAGACCAACATTCCAGGCGGTTTCGTCGGCCACGCCGAATTCCAGCATCTTGGGCTGGCCGCTGGCGATCACGTCCAGCGCTTCGGTGACGACGGCGCCTTCGACGCAACCGCCGGAGACGGACCCTAAGAAGGTGCCGTCATCATTGATGACGAGGCTGGAGCCGGCCGGCCGCGGCGCCGAGCCCCAGGTTTCGACCACGGTCGCCAGCGCAACCCCATGACCAGCCTTTTGCCAGGCCTCGGCCGCTTGCAGGATATCTTCGTCGCGATTGAGCATAGCGGGCCTCTTTCAAGCTGCCGATCGGATCACGCTGCGATGATGGGCCGGAGGCGGCGCCGAAAGCGCCGCGATCAGCCCTGCCATGGAACTCAAATTATGCACCGGACGGAATTCGTCAACGTGCGGCAGCATCATTTTGATGCCCTGCGCCTTGGCCTCGAAGCCGCCATAGCGCAGCAGCGGGTTGAGCCAGATCAGGCGGCGGCAGGAGCGATGCAGCCGATCCATCTCGAACGCCAGCTTGTCGTCGGCCTCGCGCTCCAGCCCGTCGGAGATCAAAAGCACGATGGCGCCTTGCCCGAGCACGCGGCGGCCCCACAATTTGTTGAACGCGTGCAGCGAGGTGCCGATCCGGGTGCCGCCGGCCCAATCCTCCACCGACGACGAGCAGCGCGCCAGCGCCTCGTCAGGGTCGCGCGACCGTAAACTGCGCGTCACATTGGTGAGGCGGGTGCCGAACAGGAACACCGAGACGCGCTTGCGAGCATCGGTGATGGCATGGAGGAAATGCAGGAACAGGCGGGTATATTCGCTCATCGATCCCGAGATATCCAACAACGCCACGATCGGCGCCGGCTTGTCGATCCGCCCGAGCCTGCGGATATCGATGATCTCGCCGCCGGTGCGGAGCGAACCGCGCAGCGTCCGGCGCATGTCGAGCCGCAAGCCCCGCGCATCGGGCTGGTAGCGGCGGGTGCGGAGCTCCGCCTGCGGCAAGCGCATGTTCGCGATCGCACGCGTCACTTCGGCGATCTCGGCCGCACTCATCTGCGCAAAGTCTTTCTTTTGCAGGATCTCCTTGTCGGAGACCGACAGCCGCAACTCCTGCTCCTGGGTTTGCGCCTCCTCGCGCATCGAGGGCTGCGCCAGGGCCTCCTGCACCCGGCGCGAGGCCGGCGGCGGTTTCTTCTTCGCATGATCCGGCAGCGGCACCGAATCCAGCATCGATTTCCATTCGTCGGCGGCGCGGAAGAACAGGTCGAAGGCCTGCGCGAAAATCAATGCATGCTCGTGCCGCTTGACGAACACCGCTTCCAGCGTGGTGTAGACGTCGGCGCGGTTGCCGATCTCGATCACCTGCAGCGCGTTCAGCGCGTCAATGACCGAGCCGGGCCCGAGCGGAATGCCGGCGGCGCGCAGCGCGCGGGCAAAGCCGATGACGTTGTCGGCCATTCGGCCGGTGGGCGGATTGAGATGATCGATGGCCATTATAGCACTCTACTTCTCAAGCGGGCGGTGCGCCCCCTCTCCCGCGTGCGGGGGAGGGTTGGGGTGGGGGCTGCCTCAACAAACTCACTGCACGACTTTTATTCGCTGTGTTTCCGCCAGTGCCAGATATCACCGCCAGAGCAATCGGAGAGAGCCCCCACCATAGCCGATGCTTCGCATCGGCGTTCTTCTTCTATCAAGAACGGCGGCCGTAAGGCCGCCTATGCCTCCCCCGCAAGCGGGAGAGGGAGCGCACTGCCGCCTAGCTATCGCTCGTCGCTTCCTTCAAAACCTTCTGCAGCGTGTCGCCCTGCATCCGCGCGATGTCGTCCTGGTATTTCAACAGCGCGCCCAGGGTGTCGCCGACCACTTGCGGGGTCAGCGAGCGGGCGTCGAGTTCGGTCAGCGCGGTGGCCCAGTCGATGGTCTCGGCGACGCCGGGCGATTTGTAGAAATCCTGATCGCGCAGCGCCTGCACGAAGCGCACGACCTGCTGCGACAGCTTGGCGGAAATATCCGGCACGCGCGATTTCACGATCGCCAGCTCGCGCTCGGCATTGGGATAGTCGACCCAGTGATAGAGGCAGCGGCGCTTCAGCGCGTCATGGATCTCGCGGGTGCGGTTCGAGGTGATGATCACGATCGGCGGCTGCGGCGCCTTCACGGTACCGAATTCGGGGATCGTGACCTGGAAGTCCGAGAGGATTTCCAAAAGATACGCCTCGAACGCCTCGTCGGCGCGGTCGAGTTCGTCGATCAGCAGCACCGGCGCCCCGGCCGTATCCGGTTCCAGCGCCTGCAACAGCGGCCGCTTGATCAGGTAACGCTCGGCAAAGATATCGCTGGAAAGCTGGTCGCGGTCGGTATCGCCGCCGGCTTCCGCGAGCCGGATCGCGATCATCTGGGCGGCGCTGTTCCACTCATAGACCGCGGAGGCCACATCGAGGCCTTCGTAGCATTGCAGCCGGATCAGCTTGCGCCCGAGCGCCGCCGACAGCACTTTTGCGATTTCGGTCTTGCCGACACCGGCCTCGCCTTCGAGGAACAAGGGCCGGCCCATGCGCAGCGACAGATAGGTCACCGTCGCCAGCGAGCGCTCGGCGAGATAGCCGCGCGACGTCAGCGTTTCCAGCATCGCATCGACGGATTTGGGCAGCGCCGATGCACTCATGACAAAACCAATCTGGCTAGGCCTGGAGCCTTTTCGGTTCTGATTGAATCAGAACCGGGCTCTAGATTCTTGTTTTGACGCGTTTTCTTCACGCGAACCGGTGTCCACTTCGCTCGAAAACGCTCTTGGGACGGCAAACTTACTTCGCCGTCGCGGCTTCGACGGCGCGGCGCGTCAGCACGCCGATCAGGTGCGCGCGATATTCGGCGCTGCCGTGCAGATCGCTGTTGAGCCCTTCGGCCGGCACCGAAACGCCATCGAGTACCTTGTGCGAGAAGCGCTTCTTCAACGCCTCTTCGAACGGCTCGGCGCGGAACACGCCGTCCGAACCGGCGCCGGTGACGGCCACGCGGACATCAGACGGACGCTTGGCAACGAACACGCCGACCAGCGCGTAGCGCGAGGCCTGGTTGCGGAATTTGATGTACGCCGCCTTCTTCGGCACCGGGAACATCACCTTGGTGATGATCTCGTCGCTCTCGAGTGCGGTCGTGAACAGGCCCTGGAAGAACTCTTCAGCCTTGAGGCGGCGCTTGTTGGTGACGATGGTGGCGCCAAGCGCGAGCACGGCGGCGGGATAATCCGCGGTCGGATCGTTGTTGGCAAGCGAGCCGCCGATCGTGCCTTTGTGGCGCACCGCGGGATCGCCGATCATGCCGGCGAGTTCGGCGAGCGCCGGGATAGCTTCTCCGACGATCGCCGAGGTGGCGACCGCCGCGTGCTTGGCGGTGGCGCCGATCACCAGCGAACGCCCCTTCATCTCGATGCCGTCGAGGCCTTCGATATGGGAGAGATCGACCAGATGCGGCGGGCTGGCGAGGCGCTGCTTCATGACCGGCACCAGCGTGTGACCGCCGGCGATTACCTTGGCGTCTTCGTTCTTCACCAGGAGATTGGCGGCCTGACGCACGGTCGCGGGGCGATGATATTTGAATTCGTACATGAGAACTTCCTGATCGCGGTCGCGATGAAATCGATTAGGCGAGATCGGATTTGGCCATCGCCTTGGCGCCGGCAGCGATCGAGGCCACGATGTTCTGATAGCCGGTGCAGCGGCACAGATTGCCTTCGAGCTCTTCGCGAATGACGTGGTCGGAGAGGTCATTTCCCTTGCGGTGCACCAAATCGACCGCGGTCATGATCATGCCGGGGGTGCAGAAGCCACATTGCAGGCCGTGGTGCTCGCGGAAGGCCTCCTGCATCGGGTGCAGCGGCGCGCCGTCGGCGGCCAGGCCCTCGATGGTCCGGACTTCGTGGCCGTCGGCCATCACCGCCAGCGTGGTGCAGGCTTTGACCGCCTTGCCGTCGAGATGCACGACGCAGGCGCCGCACTGCGAGGTATCGCAGCCGACATGGGTGCCCGTCAGCCGCAGGTTTTCGCGGAGAAACTGGACCAGAAGGGTACGGGGGTCGACATTGGCGTTTACGGGATTGCCGTTCACGATCAGGGAAATCTTGGCCATCAGCACTCTCTTGAGCTGCACTGCCGCATATCGGCTGCGCAGGCGTTTAAAATCGTTCCAAAGCCATAATATGGGCCATCCCGGCAATGAGCAACCTTGGCAGTCACCCACTTCCGGCATGGCCAGATGTGGCTTAGCGGGACTCTTGAGGTGAATTTCGGGCTGGACTCCAGCCGGGAATCTTGGGCCGAAGCCAAGGCTCAGCCTGGCGTTAGCCTTGCACCGCCTTGGCGAAATTGGCGAAGAATTCATCGGCCAGTTTCTTGGCCGAACCGTTGATCAGGCGCTGCCCGAGCTGCGCCAGCTTGCCGCCGATCTGCGCCTCGACATTGTAGCTCAGCAAGGTGCCGCCGTCCTTTTCGGAAAGTCCGACAGTAGCGCCGCCCTTGGCGAAACCGGCCACCCCGCCCTCGCCTTCGCCCGAGATCTTGTAGCCGTTGGGCGGATCGAGATCGCTCAGCGTGACCTTGCCCTTGAAGCGGGCGGAGACCGGCCCGACCTTCATCTTGGCAGTGGCGCGGAAGCCGTTGTCTTCGGTCTTTTCCAATTCCTCGCAGCCGGGGATGCAGGCCTTGAGCACTTCCGGATCGTTCAATTTAGCCCACACGGCCTCGCGCGGCGCCGCAAGCTGGACTTCGCCGGTCATCGTCATGGCCATGGTGGTGCCTCCCGTAACGCTTCGAACCTGATCCCCAAGTAATGCACGGCGGCGCATAAGGAAAGGCCGCCCCGGGTCGATAAGCGATGCATATTCGCAAAGCCGCAAATCCGGCTCCCGGCCTTGTGACCGGGATACCGCCGGGATCATCGGGGGCATTGGCAGAGCCAACCGGGTTGGCATTGCCAACCGGGGATGGTTAGGTCCCGCACAGATGAGCACATCCCTGTCCCCACTGCTGGCCCCGATGCTGTCGAGTGCCGCGATGCGCGCGGTATGCAATGATGTCGCATGCCTGCAGAACATGCTGGATTTCGAGGCCGCGCTGGCACGCGCGGAAGCCGCGACCGGGGTTATTCCAGGCCACGCGGCAGGTCCGATCGCAAGCGCCTGCCGGGCCGAATCATTCGACCTCGCGACACTGGCTGAAGCTGCGACACGCTCCGGCAATCTGGCGATCCCGCTGGTCAAGGCGCTGACGGCAAATGTTGCGAAGGCAGACGCCGACGCCGCCCGCTACGTGCATTGGGGCGCCACCAGCCAGGACGTGATCGATACCGGCGCCATGCTCGGCCTGCGCGCCGGCATCGATGCGCTGCTCGCCGATACCGGCCGCGCCATCGCGGGCTTTGCCAAACTGGCGCGGGCGCACCGCCACACCGCCATGGTCGGCCGCACCTGGCTGCAGCACGCGCTGCCGATGCCGTTCGGGCTCAAGCTCGCCGAATATGCGTCAGCCTTGCATCGCTCGCAGATGCGGCTCAAGCGGTTGCGCACCGAGACGCTGGCGCTGCAGTTCGGCGGCGCCGCGGGCACGCTGGCAGCCCTCGGCGACAAGGGATTGGCGGTCACCGAACGGCTGGCGCTGGAATTGAAACTGCCGCCGCCGGAGGCGCCCTGGCACACCCATCGCGATCGGATCGCGGAGGCCGCTTCGGTGCTCGCCATTCTCACCGGCAGCTGTGGCAAGATCGCCCGCGACGTTTCGCTGATGATGCAGACCGACGTCGGCGAAGCCTTCGAGCCGTCGGGCGAAGGCCGCGGCGGCTCGTCCACCATGCCGCACAAGCGCAACCCGGTGGCAGCCGCGACCGCGCTGGCTGCCGCCACCATGGCGCCCAATCTGGCGGCGACGATTTTTGCAGCCCAAGTACAGGATCACGAACGCAGCGCCGGGCCCTGGCATGCGGAATGGCCGACCTTGCCCACATTGCTGCTGGTAACCTCGGGGGCGCTCGCCGCGACAGTCGATATCGCCGAAGGACTGGAAGTCGATGCGATCAGGATGCGCGCCAATCTCGACGCCACCGGCGGGTTGATCATGGCGGAAGCGGTGACGTTCGCGCTGGCCGAGAAGATCGGCAAGAGCGACGCGCATCATCTGATCGAGGCGGCCAGCAAGAAAGCGGTTGCGGGAAAGCAACATCTGCGCGACGTGCTGACATCCGATCCAAAGATCACCGCACAGCTCAGCACGGATGCAATCGCAAAGCTGTTCGAGCCGACGGCCTATCAAGGCGCCTCGCAAGCCCTGATCGACCGCCTGCTCGCTTCATTGGACACGTAACCAAGATGTCATTGCCGGGCTTGACCCGGCAATCCATCTTCTTGAATAGAGTTTTTTGTTTTGATGGATGCGCGGGACTCCAGGGCAAAGACGCGCTTCGCGCTTTAGCCCGTGCATGACAGCGGAGGTTTAGACCCATGCCGATGATCGACGCCGACGGCTGCCTGCTCAACGTATCCGTCGAAGGCCGCGACGGCGGACCGACACTGATGCTGTCGAATTCGCTCGGCTCCACCATGCAGATGTGGGAGCCGCAGATGAAGGCGCTGACGCAAATATTCCGCGTCATCCGCTACGACCGCCGCGGCCACGGCAAGTCCGGCGTGCCGCCCGGCCCCTATTCGATAGAGCGGTTCGGGCGCGACGTGCTGGCGATCCTCGACGACCTCAATATTGCGAAGGCGCATTGGTGCGGGCTGTCGATGGGCGGCATGGTCGGGCAATGGCTGGGCGCCAATGCGCCGGACAGGTTCGGCAAGATCATTCTCGCCAACACCGCGTGCCACTATCCAGACCCGACCAACTGGCACACCCGCATCAAGGCGGTGAAGGAAGGCGGGATCGCCGGCGTCGCCGATGCCGTGATGGCCAACTGGCTGACGGCGGATTTTCGCGAGCGCGAGCCGCAAATCACCGCGAACCTGAAGGCGATGATGCTGACGACGCCGGTCGAGGGCTATATCGCCTGCTGCGAGGCGCTGTCGACGCTCGATAACCGCGAATTGTTGCCGAAGATCAAGAGCCCGACATTGGTGGTCGCCGGGCGCCACGACATGTCAACGCCGGTTGCGGCGGGCGAATTGATCCGCAGCCAGATTCCCGGCGCCAGCATGACGATCCTGGACGCCGCGCATATTTCCAATATCGAGCAGCCACACGCCTTCACCGACGCAGTCGTCGGTTTCCTGACGCAACGCTAACCCTAACCATCGTCATTGCGAGGAGCGAAGCGACGAAGCAATCCACTCTTTCTTTGCTTGGTGAGATGGATTGCTTCGCTGCGCTCGCAATGACGGGACCGAGGAGACATCCATGGACGACGACAAGCGCCGCGACAACGGAATGACCCAGCGCCGCAAGGTGCTCGGCGATGCCTGGGTCGATAAATCGATTACCAACCGCAATGCGTTCAACACCGAGTTCCAGGACCTGATCACCCGCTATGCCTGGGGCGATATCTGGACCCGGCCGCATTTCGACCACCGCACCCGCCGCGTGCTTGTGATCGGCACTCTGGTCGCGCTCGGACAATGGGAAGAGTTTCGCCTGCACGTGCGCGCAGCGCTCAGCGAAGGCGGCTTCACGGCCGACGACATCAAGGAAATCATCCTGCAGCAGGCGATCTATTGCGGCGTGCCCGCGGCCAACCATGCCGTCAAGGAAGCCGGCGCGATCGTCGCTGAACTAGGTCTGCTGAAGGGATAGCTCGCGCGGGCCGGCACTCACATCGGCGGGCTTCTGCGCCGGCGGCGGCTCGACCAGCATTACGATCACCGTGCCGAGCATCATCAACCGTTCGGCCGCATGCACCCGAAGCGCCGCGGTCTCGCCGGCTTGCGACGCCAGCAACACAC
>JBOHIT010000842.1:0-2226 GCA_050726155.1 Bradyrhizobium sp. | reverse complement strand
GATCTGAAGATCCGTGGGATTATGAAGGGGCCGCCAAAGCTCCTCGCCACGGCCGTTGGCCACTGACAGGCCGTCGGAATCATGAACGGATGGCCTGAAGTCGTCGACGTTCTTGCGGTCGTTCGGTCCGAAAAAGAACATGCTGGTCATCGGCATCAGGCCGGCACGCTCCAGATCCACTCGGGGATAGATCGCCATTTCCACGTCGAAAACGGTGGCATCGCCGGGCCGGATGGTGAAGCGATAGGCCGCGGAAGCGCTTTCGCTGTCGAGCAAGGCATGCACCACAATGGATTTGGCGTTGGCAGCCGGCTTCTCGATCCAGAATGCTTTGAACGAGGGAAACTCTTCGCCCTTGGCTTCGCCGGTGTTGATCGCAAGCCCGCGCGCCGAAAGACCATACAATTGGCCCTTAGCGACAGCCCGGAAGTAGCTCGCGCCGAGAAAGACGCAAACCTCGTCATAATAGTCGGGTTTGTTGACCGGTGCATGGAGCCGAAAGCCGGCAAAGCCGAGATCGACACCTGCCCCTGGAGGAGCCAAGTCCCCGAATGAAAACAGGTCAGGTTGATAGGCGATTTTCGCCGCTTGGCCGTTCTTCACCTCATAGACGTCGACTCGATTGTTATAGAAAAATCCTCGATGAAAGAATTGCGCCTCGAAACGTAGCTTTTCGCCACGCCAGAGCGCGCGTTCCGGCAAAAACCGTATCGCCCGGTAACGATCATAGTCCAGGTCCTTCAGATTATCCGGCAGTTTATTATCTGGGGCCTTAAACGATTTGCCGGCCAGGTCACGCGCCATTTGCCGCACAACGGATCTATCAAACGGTGCCGGCTGCGCGCGAGCGGGGGTCAGGAGTCCTGGCGCTGCGATCGATACGAGCGGCAAGGCGGAAGCTGCGAGGAAGTGTCTGCGGTTCACAAAATGGGCCCACTATTACTGACGGCGACCATGAGCAACGGAGTGCAGCATCCGCGGTTCCCACTTGCGGAACCATATTGCCAATCTTTCCCGTTCCGGTTTCAGCGGTTTGACCAAATCCGGTCATTGCGGATGCGGGACACGGCCAGAAATTCAGTGTCACCAATTCGTAAATGATAGTGGCAGGCGCCGTTCTTAGTAAGAAACGCGGCCGGCGAGTCGATTTCGGAATTTGCAACCGACTCCGCTGTCAAGCCTGCGCGGCGGTTTGCCTCGCCTATCGTAGCCCTGAGAAGGCCCGCCGGCGCGGGGCGTGAGCTTTTCTCTGAAAAGTTCACCTTAGCGTTTCCGCCGTTGCGTGCAGGCGACCCAGTTACCGGATGGATGATGTTACTATCGAGGCCGGGGATGTAAGGGTCTCCGGTGGCTCGGGTTTTGTCACAAGGTAAAGTTCGCCCGCCACAAGCATGACGGCAGTGACCGCCAATGCAAACATCCCTAGAATCAGGTCGTACGGGTCATCCATAGCATCTCGAAATATTGACGGCGGCAGCCATCGCCTTTGGCTATCCGCGCGAGCGCTCGTGATGAATAACAGCGGGTCCGAAGACCTTTGGCTATCCGCGACAGGCGCCGTTGTGAACGGCGGGCGATGGCTGCGCGGCACCAGAACGTTGCCAGAAGCATTTTGTTCCCGGGTCTTCGGCATTCCACTGAAGGAGTTGCGCGACGGGCAATGCTTTGCGTTTAATGCGTCTGCCGCCGAGCCGCGCGCGACGTCGCAGTCGCCATGGGGCTGGCACCGCGTCGTCGTCCGCCGTCCTACAAAACGGAATAAGTCTACTGCAGCTGCGCGGGTGCACCCCCGATAAGAGTCAGGATGAAGGTCATGCTTAGAGGGTACCCGTCATCCCTAACAGCCCTCCAATCTCGGGGCGTTCAAATAACATCGCTCACCTCCTTTCCTGGTGAGGGTCGATCAAGCTGCCATCGCAACCCGGTCGGTCGACTTCAGCCTTGCCGGCTTACCACCGGGTGGCGTTCGCGGCGAGTGGTCCAGACTGGAAAGGGCTTCCAGGATTTCGTCGATCGACACGACGCTCTTCGTCCCCGGTATTGCCCGCAGGCTCGGGCACGAAGTCACGGCGGCAGCGTCGGAAGCCCAGGATGCCAGGATCGCCCGCTTCTCGGCTCTGGAAAGCGTTGCGTCAGCCAGGACATCCCGAGGATGATCGAAGACTGAGCCGGGATGTAAAATGGCGTTCAAGTCATAAACATTCTCGTCATAATGGCGATTCAGAT
>JBOHIT010000841.1:0-2995 GCA_050726155.1 Bradyrhizobium sp. | reverse complement strand
GGCTCCAAGGAAGGCTTTGCCAATGTGGCGCAGGCGATCACCGCGCCCGGCGACGTCGTGCTGTGCCCCAATCCGAGCTATCCGATCCACGCCTTCGGCTTCCTGATGGCGGGCGGCGTGATCCGCTCGGTGCCGTCGGAGCCGACGCCGCAATTCTTCGAAGCGGTGGAGCGCGCGATCATCCATTCGATCCCGAAGCCGATCGCGCTGATCGTCTGCTATCCCTCCAATCCGACCGCCTATGTCGCCGATCTCGATTTCTACAAGGATCTGGTGGCGTTCGCGAAGAAGCACGAGATATTCATCCTGTCGGATCTGGCCTACGCGGAAGTTTATTTCGACGACAAGACCCCGCCGCCCTCGGTGCTGCAGGTTCCCGGCGCGATCGACGTCACCGTCGAATTCACCTCGATGTCGAAGACGTTTTCGATGGCGGGCTGGCGCATGGGCTTTGCGGTCGGCAACGAGCGGATCATCGCGGCACTGGCGCGGGTAAAATCCTATCTCGATTACGGCGCGTTCACGCCGGTCCAGGTCGCGGCCACCGCCGCCTTGAACGGGCCGGATGATTGCATTCGCGAGATGCGCGACACCTACCGCAAGCGTCGCGACGCGCTGGTGGAAAGCTTTGGCCGCGCGGGATGGGACATTCCGCCGCCGCAGGCCTCGATGTTCGCCTGGGCGCCGCTGCCGAAAGACTTCCAGGGCGTCGGCAGCATGCAATTCGCCACGTTGATGGTGGAGAAATCGGGCGTGGTGGTGTCGCCGGGCGTCGCCTTCGGCGAGCATGGCGAGGGCTACGTCCGCATCGCCATGGTCGAAAACGAGCAGCGTATCCGCCAGGCCGCGCGTGGTGTGCGCCGCTTCCTTGAAAGCGGCATTGAAACGTTGCACAACGTGGTTCCTCTCGCCAACCGGCGCTAGTTCCTCTCGCAGGTCCTTTCTGATCATGGTCGCACCCCTCAAAGTGGGCATCGCGGGACTCGGCACCGTTGGCGCCGAAGTCGTCCGCCTCATCGAAGAACAGGCGCGCTCGCTGTCGGCGCGCTGCGGCCGCGGCATCCGCGTCGTCGCTGTCACCGCGCGTTCGAAAGTGAAGAAGCGCAAGCTCGACCTGCGCGGCATCGAATGGGCGAAAAGCCCGCTGGCACTGGCCAATGATCCCAGCATCGACTGCTTCGTCGAACTGATGGGCGGTTCCGGCGATCCGGCGCTGTCGGCGATCGAGGCCGCGCTGAAATCCGGCAAGTCGGTCGTATCGGCCAACAAGGCATTGATCGCCAAGCACGGCGTGCGGCTGGCGAAAGCCGCCGAAAAGCATGGCGGCGCGCTGAACTATGAGGCGGCGGTGGGCGCTGCGATCCCGGTCATCAAGACCCTGCGCGAGGGATTGGCCGGCACGTCAGTCAATCGCGTCTACGGCATCCTCAACGGCACCTGCAATTACATCCTGACCCGGATGGAACAGGAGGGCCTGTCGTTCGCCGAATGCCTGAAGGACGCGCAGCGGCTCGGCTATGCCGAAGCCAATCCGTCGTTCGACGTCGATGGCCACGACACCGCCCAGAAGCTGGCGATCCTGGCCAGCCTCGCGTTCGGCACGAAGGTTGCGCAGAGCGCGGTGTACGTCGAAGGCATCTCCTCGATCGCGCCGGAAGATCTGCGCGCCGCGGAGGAACTCGGCTATCGCGTTAAATTGCTTGGGGTCGCGGTGCGGACGGCGAAGGGTATCGAACAGCGCGTGCATCCGACCATGGTGCCGAAATCATCCTCGATTGCGCAGGTGATGGGCGTCACCAACGCTGTCACCATCGACGGCGAGGGCATTCCGCCGATCACGCTGGTCGGCCCCGGCGCCGGCGGTGCGGCCACTGCGTCGGCCGTCGTCGCCGACATCGCCGATGTCGCGCGCGGCATTCGCGCCAAGCCGTTCGGACGCCCGGTGGAACGGCTGCGCGCCACCACCAAGGCGCCGATGGAACGCCATGAGGGCGGCTATTATATCCGCCTGATGGCGCGCGATCTCGCCGGCACCGCCGCCACCATTGCCACGCGCCTCGCAGAACAGAAGATTTCGCTGGAATCGATCGTGCAGCGCCATCCCGACGGTGTCGACGCCAACGGCTCGGCCAAGAAAGCGTCACCGGTTCCTGTTATCCTGATTACCTATGCAACCTCCGAGGACGCGGTCTATCGTGCGCTGGAGGCCGTGCAGCGCGACAAGGTGATCAGTGGCCGGCCGCAGGTGATACGGATCGAGAAGAACTAGCGCGATCCCCGGGGTCGCGTTGGCAAGAAACGAATAGGACTCAAAGGAGTGTTTGGTATGTCGACCCATATTTCCGTTCCGCCGCAACTGCTGCTCGAGCGTATCCTGACGCTTGAAATCGTGCGGGTGACGGAACGCGCGGCGGTTTCGGCGGCGCGTTTGCGCGGCCACGGCCAGGAGAAGGCCGCCGATCAGGCCGCGGTCGATGCGATGCGCCGCGAACTCAACAAGCTGCCGATCGAAGGCACCATCGTGATCGGCGAGGGCGAACGCGACGAGGCGCCGATGCTGTTCATCGGCGAGAAGGTCGGCCTCAACGCCGGCCCGCAGGTCGATATCGCCGTCGATCCGCTCGAAGGCACCACGCTGTGCGCCAAGAACATGCCGGGCGCGATCGCCACCATGGCGATGGCCGATGGCGGCACGCTGCTGCACGCGCCCGACGTCTACATGCAGAAGATCGCGGTCGGCCCCGGCTACAAGAAGGGCGTGGTCGAACTCGACGCGTCGCCGGCCGACAATGTGCGCCGGCTCGCCAAGGCCAAGGGCGTCGACGCTTCGGCGATCACGGTCCTGGTGCTCGATCGCCCGCGCCACGCCGACATCATTGCAAGCGTTCGCAGCACCGGCGCCGCGGTGCGCTTCATCACCGAGGGTGACGTCGCCGGCGTGATCCATTGCGCGGACCCTGATAATACCGGCGTCGACATGTATATCGGCACCGGC
>JBOHIT010000840.1:0-7863 GCA_050726155.1 Bradyrhizobium sp. | reverse complement strand
GCACCGGCCAGAACTGGGGCAACCGCGCCTATTTTCCGCGCGCGGAGAAATCGTTCACGCCGGAGGAAGTGCTGGGCTCGTTCCTCGCGCAATTCTACGACGACAAGCCGCCGCCGAAACTGATCCTGCTGTCGCACGAGATCGAGGAAGCCGCGCTGCTCGCCGACGCGCTCGCGGTCAAGGCCGGGTACAAGGTGGAAGTTTCGACGCCGAAGCGCGGCGAGAAAAAGGAATTGATCGCGCACGCGCTGACCAATGCGCGCGAGGCGCTCGGCCGCAAGCTCAGCGATACCGCCACCCAGGGCCGCCTGCTTGAGGGCATGGTGACGACGCTCGGATTGCCGCATGCGCCCAAGCGCATCGAGGTCTACGACAACAGCCATATCCAGGGCACCAACGCGGTTGGTGCGATGATCGTCGCAGGGCCGGACGGATTTATCAAAAACCAGTACCGCAAGTTCAACATCAAGTCGGAGGGCCTGACGCCCGGCGACGATTACGCGATGATGCGAGAGGTACTGGAGCGGCGCTTCAAGCGGCTGTTGAAACCGCCGGAGGGCGATGCGGCCCCGATCAAGGCCGATGATGATTCGTTTCCGCAATGGCCGGATCTCGTCATCATTGACGGCGGCCGCGGCCAGCTCAACGCGGCCCGGGAGATTTTTACCAGTCTGGGGCTGACCCAGGTGTCGCTATTGGGGGTCGCCAAGGGACCGGAGCGCGACGCCGGGCGGGAAACGCTGTTCATGCCGGACCGGGAGGCGATCAAGCTCGAACCGCGCGACCCGGTGCTGTATTTCATCCAGAGGCTGCGCGACGAGGCGCATCGGTTCGTGATCGGGTCGCACCGCAAACTGCGCAAAAAAGACATTCGCGAAGCGGGTTTACAGGAAATTCCGGGGATCGGTCCGTCACGCAAACGTGCCTTGCTGCATCACTTTGGAACGCTGAAGGAGATCGAGCGGGCCTCGATATCAGACCTTGGCAAGGTTCCAGGGGTCAGCGCCGAAAGCGCCCGCAAGATTTTCGAGTTTTTCCATGCGCAACCGGGTTAAAGGGAGGTCGATTCACATGGAAGTTTCATTTGGGCGTCGCCTGCGACAGATCATCTGGGCCCGCACGGTTGACCTTCACGCCTGAGCGGTATTGGTAAGACGATGAACATTGCGACCACCAAGGGCCAGTCCAAGAGCCTGTCCCTGCCGAATATCCTGACCTATGCCCGCATCGCCGCCATCCCGGTGGTGGTCGGCTGCGTCTATGCCCAATCCGTCATGGACGGCCCCTTATGGCTGCGCTGGGTGGCACTGGCGGTATTTATCGCCGCCGGGGTGACCGACGTTCTCGACGGCTATTATGCACGGATGTGGGACCAGCAATCCGCCTTCGGCCGGATGCTCGACCCGATCGCCGACAAATTGCTGGTGGCGTCCTGCCTCTTGATGCTGGCCGCCGACAACAGCATCCATGGCTGGACGCTGTGGGCCGCCATCGTGATCTTGTGCCGCGAAATCCTGGTCTCGGGCTTGCGGGAGTATCTCGCCGCACTCCGGGTCAGCGTACCCGTCACCAAGCTGGCGAAATGGAAGACCACCGTCCAGCTGGTCGCGATCGGCTTTTTGATCGCCGGCGAAGCGGGCGAACAGATTTTTTCACCAACCACCATGATCGGCATCTTCCTGCTGTGGACGTCGGCGATTTTCACGATCTATACCGGCTGGGACTATTTCCGCGCCGGCATCCATCACCTCATCAAGGAGGACGAGGGATGAAGGTCAAATATTTCGCCTGGGTGCGCGAACGGATCGGTATCGCCGAAGAAATGGTCGAGCCGCCGACGAGTGTGCGCACGGTCGACGATTTGATCGGCTGGCTTTCCAAGCGCGGCGAGACTTACGCTTATGCGTTCGAGAAGCCCAAGGTGATCCGCGCCGCGATCGACCACACCCATGTGAAGCCGGATACCATGATCGCTGGCGCCCGCGAGATCGCGTTCTTTCCGCCGATGACCGGCGGTTGACCCCTACGATGACCGCCGCCGCGACCATCCGGATCCAGGAAGCTGATTTCGACATCGCCCGGGAGATTGCGGCACTCACCAGGGATCGCAGCGACGTCGGCGCGGTCGTGACCTTCAGCGGTATCTGCCGCGGCAATGAGAACGGCGAGCCGATCGCGGCACTCACGCTCGAACATTACCCCGGCATGGCGGAAGCCGAGATCAAGCGACATACCGATGAGGCGATGTCGCGCTGGCCGCTGACCGGCCTGACCGTGATTCATCGCGTCGGGCGCATCACCCCCGGCGAAAACATCGTGCTGGTGCTCGCGGCTTCGCAACACCGGCAGGCGGCGTTTCAGGCTGCCGAGTTCCTGATGGACTATCTGAAGGCCAACGCGCCGTTCTGGAAGCGCGAGGAAAGCCGGAAGGGAACGAACTGGATCGAGGCGCGCGGCCATGACGACGCGGCCGCGGCGCGCTGGACCAAATCCTGATGGCCAAACAGAGCAAGGCGCCTGTCAAACGCCGCCAGAGGCTGCCCAAATACATCAAGCCGGAATTCCCGAAAGTCGGCCCAGGCGAATTGCTGACGCTGCTGGATTTCGTGCGCTTTGCGGTCAGCCGCTTCATCGAAGCCGACCTGGTCTTTGCGCACGGCACCACCGATCCGGTCGCTGAGGCCGCGTTCCTGGTTTGCGAATCCCTGCATCTTCACCCCGATCAGTTCGAGGCGTTTGCGACCGCGCGCGTCACGGCGGCCGAAGGCAAAAAGATCCTCGGCCTGATCGAGCGGCGCGTCACCACGCGGACGCCCACAGCCTACCTCGTCAACAAGATCTACATGCGCGGCCTGCCGTTCTATGTCGACGAACGCACCATCGTGCCGCGGTCTTTCATCGGCGAATTGCTGGATTCCCATTTTGCGGGTGACGACGATGCCGAAGCCGGCTCACTGATCGACGATCCGTCAGCGGTGGAACGCGTGCTCGACCTCTGCACCGGCTCGGGCTGCCTTGCGATCCTAGCGAGCCGGAATTTTCCCAATGCCGAAATCGATGCTGTGGATATTTCGAGGGACGCGCTCGAAGTCGCCGCGCACAATGTTTCCGATTACGGGCTGCAACACCGCCTCTCGCTGCACCGCGGCGATCTGTTCAAGCCGCTCGGCGACCGGCGTTACGATCTCATCATTTCCAATCCGCCCTATGTCGACGCCGAAGGCATGGCCGGCCTGCCGCGCGAATGCCGCGCCGAGCCCAAGCTCGCGTTCGACGGCGGCGCCGACGGGCTCGACATCGTCAGGCGTATCCTCGGCGAGGCCAAACAGCATCTGACGCCGGACGGCGGACTGCTGTGCGAGATCGGGCGCTGCCGGCCCGCGCTGGAAGCTGCCTATCCGCAACTGCCGCTGCTGTGGCTCGATACCGAGGATTCCGAGGGCGAAGTGTTCTGGATTGCGGCCGCCGATCTCTGAGCGAGGTGACCCGCGAAGTGGCGCAAGTCACTCCCTTCCGTGTCCCGGAGCTGAACTCGGAAATCGAGCACCAGACCGCGGTCGATACCACGGTCGGCACCCCGAAGCCGCTGGGCCGCCGCGGCGCCAGCATGGCCGATACGCTGGGACCGGCTGTTCCATCCTCTTGAAAGAACACTAGACCCGCGAATCAACATTGATGCTAAGGTCGTTGCGCTTGGGGGAGCGCAAACCGGACGATGCCTGACGACTTCTGCGTTTTCCCGGGTGGGGCAGTACGGACCTGAAGGCATAACGCGCTATATGATTCGCATTTCGACGATTTTTATCGCCATCTGCATGGTGCTGGTCGCAGCTTCGCTTGGCCTTGTCCTGCATTCGGTCGCCGGGTTCAGCGGAACGGAATCCGCGATCGTAGCGCTGACCGCACTCACCTTCCTGATCCTCTACAACGCGGTTTCGATGCGGCTGCGCGACCGCTCCGACGTCGGCGGCCAGATCGCCGACCTGTCCCGCGGCACCGCCGACCTCGCCCGCCAAGTCGCCGAATTCGGCCGCCGGCTCGCCGCCGTCGAGGGCCGGGTGGTATCGGCGAATTCCGCCGGAAGCGACCGCATCCAGGCCGTGGTCGGCGAGATCAACGAACTCGGCGTGCTGGTCAAGCAGCTCGCCTCCTCCGTCGCCAGCCATGACGACATGCTGGCCGCAGGCATCGCGGCAGCACCACCGGCGCCGCCCGTAGCAGCGTACAGGCCAGACCCCGAACCTGAAACCGAGCAGCGACACGCGCCCGAACTCGCGGCACCAAGCGTCGCCAGGCCGGCACCGGTCGCCGCGGCAGCGCCGGCGCCGGCACCGCCGAAAGCTGCCACTGATGAGGCCGCCGCGCGCAGCCAGCCGCAATTGCTCGCCGCCATCAAGAACGCGGTCGAGGAAAACCGGCTCGATATTTATCTGCAGCCGATGGTGACGCTGCCGCAGCGCAAGGTGCGCTTCTACGAGGCGGTGACGCGGCTGCGCGACGACAAGGACCAGATCCTCACCGCCGATGATTTCATCGCCACCGCCGAAACCGGCGGGTTGATCGGGCGCATCGACCACATGGTGATGCTGCGCTGTGTGCAGGTGCTGCGCCGCCTGATGGTGCGCAACAAGGATGTCGGCGTGTTCTGCAACGTCTCCGCCGCGACACTGGGCAACCCCGTCAATTTCGCGCAATGCCTCGACTTCCTCGAAGCCAATCGCGCGCTGGCGTCGTCCTTCGTGCTCGAGTTCAAGCAAGCCACGTTCCGCAATCTCGGGCCCACCGAGACCGAACATCTCGCCGCACTGTCGCAGCGCGGCTATCGCTTTTCGATCGACCATGTCAGCGACCTCCGGATCGAGCCGCGCGAACTCGCCGACCGCGGCGTCCGCTTCATCAAGGTGCCGGCGGCGCTGCTGCTCGATCCCCGGCAAAGCTCGACATCGGATATCCACCCTTCGGATCTTTCCGACCTGCTCGGCCGCTTCGGCATCGACCTGATCGCCGAAAGGATCGAGGGCGAGCGCGCGGTGGTCGATCTCCTGGATTTCGACGTCCGGTTTGGCCAGGGCTTCCTGTTTGCGCCGCCCCGGCCGTTGCGGCCCGAGGGGGCATCTGCTACCGGCGGGGCCACTTCCAACAGCCCCAATGGTTCCAATGCCCCCAATTCCCCTGTTCCCGTCGCCAGCCCCGCCGTCGAACCTTCGACGCGGGCGACCGGCAATGCCGCGCTGGCGCGCCGCGCCGGCGGACCGGGCTAACCGGCGCCTGATGTCATGACCAGCCTTCGGTTCGTCGAACGCCTGAGCGACCTCGTCGAGGGCGTGGAAGTCATCCTCTCCGATATCTGGGGCGTGGTGCATAACGGGCTCGAGGCCTTTCCCGTCGCCTGCGAGGCGCTGCACACCTTCCGCCAGCGCGGCGGCACCGTCATCCTGATCACCAACGCACCGCGGCCGGCCGATTCGGTGCAGCGGCAATTGCGCAAGCTCGGCGTCGCCGACGAAACCTATGACGCGATCGTCTCTTCCGGTGACCTGACCCGGCTGTTTGTCGCCGAACATCCGGGGAAGAAGATGTTCTGGCTCGGCCCGGAGCGCGACAACTCGATCTATCGCGGGCTCGACCCCGTGATCTCGCCGCTGGTAGAGGCCGACTACATCGTCTGCACCGGGCTGTTCGACGACGAAACCGAATCGGCCGAAGACTACCGCGCGATGATGCTGCAGGCGCGCGAGCGCAAGCTGCCGCTGATCTGCGCCAATCCCGACATCGTCGTCGAACGCGGCGACCGCCTGATCTATTGTGCGGGCGCGATTGCCGAACTCTATCGCGAACTCGGCGGCGAGGTGATCTTCTACGGCAAGCCGCACCGGCCGATCTATGAACGCGCCATGATGCTCGCCGCTCAGCATCGCGGCCATGCCGCTGCGCTCGACCGGGTGCTAGCGATCGGCGATTCCGTGCGCACGGATCTGGCCGGCGCCCACGGCTTCGGCATCGATCTGTTGTTCGTGACCCGCGGCATCCACTCCGAGGAGTTCGAGGGCATCGACCAACTCGACCCGGCCTCGGTCAAGGAGCTGTTCGGCCATCCGCCAAAGGCGCTGATGCGGGACCTGCGCTGGTAGGGGATCGACGCCTTCCGCCGTCATCCTGAGGTGCGAGCCTCTTCGGCGAGCCTCGAAGGATGAGAGAAACGGTCGGAGCGTGCGGCCCATCCTTCGAGGCGCGCAACAGCGCGCACCTCAGGATGACGGCACAACAAGCGGGATGACGTACCTTACGCCGTCGCCATGTCCGGGAAGACTGCCTCGATCTTGGTCTTCAGCGTCGCCGCGTTGAACGGCTTGACGATGTAATTGTTCACGCCGGCCTTCTTGGCCGCGATCACGTTCTCGGTCTTGGATTCCGCCGTGATCATGATGAAGGGCGTGGTGGCCAGGTTGGGATCGGCCCGGACTTCCTTGAGCAGGTCGTAACCGGTCATCGGCTCCATGTTCCAGTCGGAAATCACGAGCCCGTATTTCTTGCCGCGCATCTTGTTCAGGGCTTCCGAACCGTCGCTGGCATCGTCGATGTTCTCAAAGCCGAGCTGCTTCAAAAGATTTCGGATGATCCGGATCATGGTGTTGTAATCGTCCACCACCAGAACCGACATCGACAAATCAACCGCCATCTCTTCCCCCACTCGACGCTTACGCCACAAACTATCGGCAGGCCTGCGGGACCCGCAGTCCTCCGTCCACCCGTAGCATCAAGGCGTTAAACAGCGCGTTAATCAGGCGTCGGCGGATTGCCTCGGTTTTGAACCAAACCCGCACGGCTTGACTTCGCCGGTGCGCCCGCGTCACGGTCCGGCGCGTTCACCGAGGCCGAAGGTCTTTAAAAGAATCCGCGCGAATCCTGCAAGAAATCCGTCCATGACAGCTGGTTTTACCGTTATCCGCGACAGCACCCCGGCCGACGCCATTCCCAAGGGAGCGGTGGTCGCAATGGGCAATTTCGACGGCGTCCATCTCGGCCACCGCGCCGTGATTGCCGCCGCCCTGAACATGGGCCGCGCCCATGGCAAGCCAGCGTTCGCCGTGACCTTCGAGCCGCATCCGCGCAGCTTTTTCAGCCCGAACAGTCCCCAATTCCGCCTCACGGACGAGGCCAACAAGCTGCGGCTGCTGGCCGGGACCGGGCTCAACGGCGCCGTGGTGATGACGTTCGACAAGGGCCGCGCCGGAACCTCGGCGCAAGATTTCATTCACCATGACCTGATCCAGCGGCTCGGCATCAGCGGCATCGCGGTCGGTTACGACTTCCATTTCGGCAAGGGCCGGGTCGGCTCGCCGAGCCTTCTGGTCAGCGAGGCGCCCCGGCTCGGGATCGAGGTCGACGTCCAGGCCCATGTCGACATCGCCGAGCGTCCGGTCTCCTCCAGCGCCATCCGCATGGCGCTGGCCGAGGGCCAGATCGACGACGCCACCGCCATGCTTGGCGGGCCGTGGTTTGCGACCGGCGAGGTCATCCATGGCGAGAAGCGCGGCCGCGATCTCGGCTATCCCACCGCCAATATCCGCCTCGACAAGAATTGCGCGCTCCGGCACGGCATCTATGCGGTGCGCGTCGGGCTTGGGGCCGAGCGGCTCAACGGCGTCGCCAGCTATGGCCGCCGCCCGACCTTCGACAATGGCGCGCCGCTGCTGGAAGTATTCCTGTTCGACTTCAAGGGCGATCTCTATGGCTCGGTGCTCGACGTCGCCTTCATCGGCTTCATCCGCGATGAACTTAAATTCGACAGCATCGAGGCGTTGATCCGCCAGATGGACGACGACAGCGCCAGGGCCCGCGCGGTGCTCGCAGCCGCGCCCG
>JBOHIT010000839.1:0-14930 GCA_050726155.1 Bradyrhizobium sp. | reverse complement strand
AGCCTATGCTGACGGGCGCGAAGCGCGAGACGGCATCGGATCATGGATGAACTTTTACAATCATCGCCGCCCGCATCAGGCGATGAACAACCGGTTTCCCATGGCGGCATGGCGTGCCGGCACGGATAGGATCGAGGCGGCGAAGACTGTGGATATGCCGCTTCGCTTGGACAACGCAAACGCGTTGCCCACATACCCACAGCAGACGCAAAAGCAGCAGCAGGAAGCTGCTTGATTTGAAGGACAAAGGCAGGCGCGATCACACCTTAACTTCGGCGATCCCTGGTCCCAGGTTCAGGGTCCACTTCAGCCACTGCTCGTCGCTCAGCCAAAACAAATTCCTGCTCACGATCCCAATCCTTCCCTTAAGAGAATCAGTATCGTATTGTCACAGCAGAAAAATCAATGAGTTCTCACCCTAGTTCACTGCGAAGCCAGGACAGATCGAGCGCGGCGTCGATCTTCCGCACCATGTGATCTTCGGGGACCGCATCACCAAGACGAAACTCGTAAAACAGTTGACCTTGGTCACTCTTCAGACGGCCCATCATGGATCGACCTCGCCGAGAATCGCGTCAACACAACGGAATCACGCTTCGTCGCCAGTCTCAACCGACTTTTGCAACAAAATCCGCCAAGAGCGGACACCCAAAACGGTTTCAAATGCGGAGAATTCTGCGATTTGAACTGACGGGAAGAAAAACTTCCCTAGCTCGAAATGTTAGTTTCGCACGTTCCACGTCACGCACGAGGGATGGTCAACGGCCGCGGTTCCCGCGGTTTGGGCAACGAGGCGGACGGCAGCATTGGCAGCCCCGAAGCCCTCGTAGTTGCGTCGCGGGACGATCTCAAAGAAGAACCGCTCGTCGAACGTATGGGTGTAAATCTGGAAGAATTCACCCTCGCCTTCGCGGTCGTACACAATTTGGTCGTCGCGAAGCGCCGCCATATTTATCGCATCGCGATCGTATTTGGCTTTGATATCGTCGTGATAATTGTCTGGAATTTTGAGGAATCTGCGCCACGTGCGCGCATGTCGGCAACCGTCGCGAAAATATCCGTACACGAAAAGGCAATGTGCCGAACGCCAGAGCCAAAGAATTCGTTGTTAAAGCGAGCAGAAAGCGTTCGCGTAGCCGATGAACCATTTAGGATCCACGCGCAGACTTTGGTGTTGATTAGCGCTTGGCTCTGCACGAGCCCCACCGGTCGACGATCCATCCCTGTTGATCAAGAATACCAGTGTAGAACAAGAGCCAGGACAGCATCTCGTCGAGGGCATTGACTGAGAGATATCCCTCGCCGACTAAGCCGCAGCTTTGGATCGTAAGTGCAATTTGTCGGTTATCGGCGCAATTGAAGAGACCGTCGTATTGCCCGAACAGCCTTGTTGGTCTATTACATAGGCATTTCTCATCTGGTGCAAAAGCTGGGGCTTTGTACGGTGATGCCATTCGGGTCTGAGCGAGCAAAATTTGAAATCTTCTTCAAGAATCAAGCGGATTGCTAAGCGCGAGCGCAAGCAAAAAACTGTCGCACTTTCCGGGGCACCGAAATCGCAGGTTTCACGTGACCTAATTCTTCGGGTCGCAGCACAGCTTTTTCGGCAGCAGGGCTATTCGGCAACGACGCTTCGACAGATTGCTGAAAAGGCGGGAATGAAGGCCGGCAGCATCTATTACCACTTTGATTCGAAAACCGCGATATTGGACGAAATCCTCGAACTCGGGGTGCAACGCATATTCGATGCGGTAAAGGCAAGCGTGAATGACCTTGGCAAGGGGTCACACCAGAACAAGATCAGCGCTGCGATCAAAGCCCATCTCGTCACCCTGCTGCAAGAGAGCGACTATACCTCCGCCAATATGCGCATCTACGGTCAATTGCCCGAGCGCATCAAGAAGCGGCACCGACCACTGCGCCGCGCCTATGGCAAATATTGGGATGACATGCTGGTGGATGCGCAGCGTGCCGGCGAAATCCGTCCGGAGATATTAATTGTTCCACTACGCAGGTTCATCCTTGGTGCTATGAATTGGACGGTCGAGTGGTTTGATGCGCGAAAAAGCAGCTCGGTGCAAGAATTAGCGAACCGGACCACGTTGTTAATCTTCAATGGCATTTTGCCGCGTTAGCGTTTCCAGTTTGTGCGTTAGTTACCGCATACGCTTGGCGACCTCTTCCAGCATCACTTCCGTAGTGCCGCCGCCAATCGATTGAACACGAGCATCTCGCGACATTCGTTCAATCGTACTCTCTCGCATGTAACCCATGCCGCCGTGAAACTGCAGGCACGTGTACATCACCTCGTTGACGAGCTCGCCGCAATAAGCCTTGACCATCGATACTTCCTTGGTCGCGTCGATCCCCTGTGTTACCAGCCATGCCGCGTGATAAACAATCTGCCGTCCTGCCTCGACCTTGGCCGCCAGCATCGCCAGCCGATGACGGATAGCCTGTCTCGACCACAGCGGCGCGCCGAAGGTCTGCCGTTGCGTGACCCAGTCCAGCGTAATCTCGATCGCGGCTTGTGCCTCACCCATCGCCATTGCGCCGATCACGATCCGCTCGTTCTGGAAGTTTCGCATGATCGCGTAGAAGCCGCGTCCCTCCTCGCCGAGCAGGTTCGTCGCGGGGATCCGGCAATCCTCGAACAGCAACTCCGCCGTGTCTGACGACCGCCAGCCCTGCTTGTCGAGCGCACGACCAACCCGGATACCGGGCGTACCTTTCTCCACGAGGAATATCGACATGCGCTGGGACGGACGTGCATCCGGACTGCTCACGGCCGCGATGCAATAGAGATCGGCGTGTACACCGTTGGTAATGAACATCTTGGCGCCATTGAGCACATAACTGTCGCCTTCGCGGCGCGCGGTGGTGCGAATGCCCTTCACGTCGGAGCCCGCGCCGGGTTCGGTGACGCCGACCGCGACTATCCTCTTCCCGGCAACGACATCCGGCATGAAGTGGTCTTTCAATGCCTGCGAGCCCGCGTTGTAGAGATGCACCGACGCCATGTCGGTATGAACAAGTACGGTGATAGCCACTCCCGAGAACGTCGATCTCCCTAATTCCTCGGCCAGCACGACGGTGGCCAACGTATCCATGTCGGAGCCGCCATATTCTGCCGGATAGCGGATGCCAAGGAAGCCAAGCTCGCCCATCCGCCGCAGCACGTCGCGCGGCACCATGCCGTCCTGTTCCCATTGAAGCGCGTGCGGCTTGATCTCCTCCTCGACGAAACGCCGTAGCTGGGCTCTCAGCAGTTCATGTTCTTCTCCGAAATAAGCCGAGCGAGTCGGGGTGTCGGCATGATGTGTGCTCATCGTTGACCTTGCGGGCTAAGGAACAATTGTCGGAAGGATTGGTATCCGCTATCGACTTGAAAGCGGACATCATTCGGCACAATCCTCGTCTGCCTTGCCTTATTTACCTTGCCACACCGGTTTGCGTTTCTCGGCAAAGGCTCTCGGGCCTTCAATAGCATCGAGGCTTGCATAGGTTTCGACATGAATCCTGTTGGCCTCAACAAGTCCCTTCTCGCAACCAAGGTCCATCGCGGCCAACACGCTGGCCTTTGCCGCCCTCACTGATAATGGTGCGCCTTCTACAATCTTGCGCGCAAGCTGCAATGCGCGAGCGCGAACAGCGTCGGGTGTTTCTTCCAGATAATTGACGAAGCCATATTCCGCGAGCCGCTCGATCGGCAGGGTCTCGCCGGTCAAGACGAGTTCCATCAGCACCGGTTGCGGCAACATCCAGAGCAGCGGTACCGCCCACGGCGATCCCCGCCCCATCTTGACCTCGGTAATCCCGGCGCGTGTTCCGCGTAAGCCTATCCTAAGGTCGCACTTCAGCGCCAGCAGCATCCCGCCCGCCATCAGCGACCCAGTCATCGCCGCGATGATCGGCTTTGAAACGGCTCGCATGGCCGTTTGCATCGGATCGCGCATCAGGGTCAGTATATCGACACCGTCACGCGCCCTGATCTCGGCTGCCTGCCTGAGGTCCAGACCGGCGGAGAATACGCCGCAGTCAGCCGAGGTCAGGATCACCACCCTCGCCTGGGAATCCCGTTCGACACGCTCCCAGGCATTGGTCAAACCGTTCATCGCCTCAACCGACAAGGCGTTCTTACGCGCGGGCCGGTCGATGGTAATCGTCGCGATGCTATCCTCGACCGAGTAACGAACAGGTTCATTGTCTGACATCGATCTGCCTTTTTATACATTCTAACACATGTTAGAATACCGCAAGTTTGATCGAACGCAAAAGAATTTCAGGCATGGGATCGGTGATGCACGAGAGTCCTTCAAAAATGCGCTTCGCGCCGGACCTTCTCAAGGGTCAGGTCGCACTCGTCACCGGCGGCGGCACTGGAATGGGCCGCGCCACGGCCATTGAGATGGCGCGCTGCGGGGCCCGCATCGCCGTTCTCGGCCGCCGCATTGATCCGATTGAGAGCACCGCAAAGGTAATCCGCGACGCGGGTGGCGAGGCATTTGCCGTATCGGCGGACATTCGCGAGCCCGACCTGATCGAACGCGCGATGCAGGAGATCAAGGCCGAGTTCGGCGGGCTCAATATCCTCGTCAATAATGCCGGCGGACAGTTCGTGACGCCAGCCCGCGAACTCAGCAACAAGGGCTTTGAGACCGTGATCCGCAACAACCTGATCGGTTCCTGGCAGGTAACCAAGGCTGCCGCAGACCATTTCATGTTGGCGACTGGCGGATCGATTGTGTTCGTAACCGCCTGTATCCGCAGCGGCCTTGGCGGCTTCGTGCATACTGCGGCGGCGCGCGGCGGCGTTACTGCGATGATGCGAACGCTTGCCTACGAGTGGGCCGAGTTCGGTATTCGCCTAAACTGCGTCGCACCCGGAACCATCAAGACCGAGGCGCTTGGCCGCTATCCGATACCGCCGGACGACTGGGTCAGGCTCAACCGCAACGTGCTGGGACGCATGGGCAGCGTCGAGGATATTTCTGCAGCAATCATTTTTCTGTCCTCGCCGCTCGGTCAATTCGTAACCGGCGAGGACTGGTACATCGACGGCGGCGAGACGCTACATCTGGCCCACGACGCCCGCGACATGATCGACGCCGTTAAATTTGCCAAGCGCGAACGCGGCGATGCAGGATTGTCGTAGCGGTCAAAATCGCTAACGCTGTGGCGGCATATCGGATATTCGATTTCGGGAGCTTATTTACGTCTGGCCAATGCGAAAATATTCCGGACGTCCGGCAGGCCACGGATCGCCCCACATTTGTTGACCGCCGTCTACCGAAAGCGTTTCGCCCGTGATGAATTTCCCTGACGACGCGGCGAGATAAGCGCAGGCCTCGGCGATATCCCAGGCGTCGCCGTGCCGTTTCATCGGGTTCGCTTCCTTATAGGTCGCAGAGCCTTCCGGAGCATAGCGGTCGAATGCCGTGGTTTCATTGACGCCAGGGGCAACACAATTCACCCGGATGCCGTGCGGCGCCCATTCGACCGCGACGGTCTTGGACGCGTAGATCACGCCGGCCCGCGCCGCGGCGGTGTGGGCCATCCCCGGCAGGCCTCGCCAGATCAATGCCACGATATTGACGATATTGCCGGTCTTGCCGCGCTCGATCCACTCGCGAGCCGCCGCTTGCATCATCCACCACGATCCATTCAGGTTGGTATCGATTACCGCGTTCCAGCCCTTTGGCTTGAAGTCGATGGCCATCTGGGCGAACTGCCCACCGGCATTATTGACCATCACATCGACACGACCAAAATGATCCCAGACGTCTTTGACGAATTCGTTGACCTGATCGGGGTCGCGGATGGTGAGACTTCTGCTGAAGACGCGTGCGCCGAGACTCTCTAGATCCGGAACGACGCGTGCGAGCTTCTCGGCATCGCGCCCGCAGATTGCCAGATTGGCGCCCAGTCTTGCAAACAAGAATGCGATCGCCTTCCCGAGACCGCTCCCCGCGCCGCTGACGATGATGGTCTGGCCGGCGAACAGATCAGGTCGGTACACGGTCGGGATCGTGGAGAGTTCGTCGTCCGTGAACCCGTAGCTCGGTTGGCTGCTTTGCGAACTCATCTCAGGCTCCCGATCGCATCAAAGTGATTGCGCGACCCGCGCACCCTCCTCGACCGCGCGCATCGCGTCGAGTTCGGCAGCTTCCTTGGCACCGCCGATGACGTGCGCTTCTATGCCTGCCTCGCGTAACTCGTCGAACATGCCGCGGTTAGACTCTTGGCCGGCGCAAATCACGATCGTATCGACGGCGAGCGTACGTGGCTCCCCCTCGACGACGAAATGCAAACCTCGGTCGTCGATTCGCTGATAGGTGACTCCACCGATGATCTTGACCCCGCGCTTCTCGAGACTGCTGCGCAGGATCCAACCGGTCGAGACGCCGAGGCCGAGCCCGGGCCGCGTCTTCTTGCGCTGTAGCATTGTAATTTCGCGTGGACTTGGCTTTGGGGCCAGCGGATCGCCTAATAGCCCGCCGGCCTTCGTAAGGCTGGCATCGACATTCCACTCCTGCTGAAATTCACGAATATCCATCGCACGTGATTTCGGCAATTCATCAGGCTGCGAATGGCAGAGGTATTCGGCGACATCGAAACCGATGCCTCCCGCGCCGATGATGGCGACTCGCCGTCCCGCGTGGCTTTTGCCACTCAGCAAATCGTTGTAGAACACCACCTTGGGATGTTTGATGCCGGGGATCGCCGGAACGCGGGGATGGACGCCACAGGCGATGACGACAGCATCAAACCGGGCGTCTTTCAGGTCACTAACCGACGGCGCGCAGTTTAGCCGAAGATCGACGCCGCCATCGGCGATCTGGCCGCTGTAATAACTCAGCATTTCGTCGAACTCCACCTTGCCCGGGACTGCTCGGGCGAGGTTAATCTGCCCGCCCATGCGATCGGCGGCCTCAAACAGGGTAACCTTGTGTCCGCGTCGGCTGGCTTCCGCGGCAGCTGCGAGACCGCCTGCGCCTGCGCCAATCACTGCGATCCTGCGCGAGATCCTAGCGGGATCGTCTTCGAACTCCGTCTCACGGCAGGCGCGCGGATTAACCAGGCAACTCGCGGTCCGCTCGGAAAAGATCAGGTCAAGACAGGCCTGATTGCAGGCGATGCAGATGTTGATTTTGCCGGCGTTGCCCTCCCGCACCTTTTTCGCGAAGTGGGGATCGGCCAACATCGGGCGCGCCATCGATATTAGATCGCTATCGCCAGCCGCCAGAATTTCCTCGGCAGCATCGGGCGTATTGATGCGGTTTGATGCCACCACCGGAATCCCAACCGCTTTCTTCAAACGTGAGGCCGCAAAACGCCATGCGCCGCGCGGGATGACGTAAGCGATCGTGGGAACGCGCGCCTCATGCCAGCCGATACCGGTGTTGAGAATGTCGGCGCCCGCGGCCTCGACCCGCAGGGCAAGCCGATCGATCTCCTCGCCAGTTGCACCTCCTTCGACGAGGTCCAACGCCGAGATTCGGTAGATAATGATGAAGTCGTCGCCGATGGCGCCTCGCGAGCGTTTGACGAGTTCCACTGCGAGCCGATGACGGTTTTCCTCCGATCCGCCCCACTCGTCGCTGCGGTTGTTGGTGCGCAGCACCGCGAACTGATTAATGAGGTAACCTTCGGATCCCATGATCTCAATGCCGTCGAATCCGGCCTCCTTGGCGAGCAGCGCGCAGCGCACGTAATCCGAGATCGTCTGTTCAATCTCTGCCCCAGTCATTGCGCGCGGGGAAAACCGATTGATGCGGGTCGGGATGTCGGAAGGACCGACGCAGTCCCGTTGCTTTGAATAGCGGCCCGAATGCAGCACCTGCAAGCAGATCTTGGCGCCGTGCTGATGAACGGCATCGGTGATGCGGCGAAGCTCAAGGGCTTGCGCACGCTCGGTCAGAATCGGCCCGCCAGGCTCGATCAAACCCGCGGTGTTGGGCGCATAGCCACCCGTGATTATAAGTCCGATCTCCCCCTTGGCCCGTTCGGCAAGGAAAACCGCCATCTTATGCACGCCGTTCTCCTCCATATCGAGGCGGGTATGCATTGACCCCATGATCATGCGGTTGCGCAGCGTGGTTCGACCGACTTTCAGGGGCGACAGCAAATGGGGATAAAGCGACGTTCCGGGGTTGGCTGGCGTCAGCATGAACTTGGCTCCGCGGCTGGTTGTTTAATTTCTAACAGTTGTTAGACTGAATGCAAGAACTCAAGATCACCTAGATGGGAGAGGTCGCGATGGACTACGTGCTTAGCGAGCAGCAGCAGGCTTTCCAGGAAACCGCCAAGCGTTTCGCGAAGGACAAGCTGGCCCCCCACTATCAGAAGCGGGCAAGGGAACACCGCATTGACCGTGCCATGCTGAAACAAATGGGGGCACTCGGCCTGATCGGGGCCGACCTGCCGGAAAAATACGGCGGCCTTGGCGAGAGCAGCGTGACGGCAGGCATTATTGTCGAGCAGATCGCTTATGGAGATTTCAACGCCAGCTACGTCCAGCTCCTGGCGTCGCTGCTCGGCGGAATGCTCGCAGAACACGCCTCGCCCGAAATCGCTCAGGAGTGGCTGCCTCAAGTGGCCCGCGGCGAGAAGGTTATCGGCCTCGGGCTGACCGAGCCGCGGGGCGGCTCGGATGCGGCCAACCTGATTTTGCGAGCCGAAAAATCCGGCAACGGCTACCGCCTCAATGGCGAAAAGACATCGATGAGCTTTTCGGATCAATGTGATGCAGCAATCATCTTTGCCCGCACCGGGAAGATCGAAGACGGCGCGCGCGGCGTCAGCGCATTCTTTGTCGATTTGGCGCAGAACGGAATCACACGCACTCACTTCGACGATATCGGCACCAAACCTGTCGGCCGAGGCTCGGTGTTCTTCGACGATGTCTTCATTCCGGCCGAATGCCTGATGGCGGAGGAGAACAAGGGCTTCTCCAAGATCATGTCGGGCTTCGACTATAGCCGTGCCTTGATCGGCCTTGAGTGCATCGGACCGGCGCAGGCGTCAGTCGACGAAGCATGGCAATACTCGACGGAAAGAATCGCCTTCGAGCGGCCAATCGCGCAGTTTCAGGGCGTGAGCTTTCCGCTCGCAGAAGCCGAGACCCAGCTCACCATGATGCGGCAGCTTTGCTACTATACGCTTTCGCTAAGAGATCGCGGGCTTTCACACACCGCGGAAGCTGCGATGTGCAAATGGTACGTGCCGAAGGTCACCTGCGAGATCATCCACCAGTGCCTCCTCACTCACGGCCACTACGGTTACACCACCGATCTACCGTTTCATCAGCGTTATCTCGACGTGATGGGCCTGCAAATCGGCGACGGAACCGCACAAATTCAGAAACTTGTCATCGCACGCGAAAAGGTCGGTCGTGTCGCTGTTCAATATGCCAAGCAGCCTTCCGAATTGCAGCAGGCCTCAAAATGAGCGTACCTATCGCCGTTGCCATCTCTCGGCGAAACCTGTGCGGCCGTGCGTAAGCTTTCGGGGTGGCCCAATTGGATGATGCCGACCGCGCCATCGATGAACCACGTTGCGCGCCCAGGGTGTCGTATTCAGCTCGCGCGTGGGTTCGGGTAGTCAGATCCCGTGGTTTCCTTCGCTCCGGCCTACTCCCTTGATTGAGGCGCTCCGAAGGCGGCGTCATCTATTGAGACACCACCAGTATTCAATGTCACCAACGCGGGGTATGCAACGCGGAAGTCCTCAAGCATCTTGCGTATCGGCGCGTCGGCGAACCACCCTCGGTCATTGACGTATTCCATATGGCGATGATCGCTCGTGTCGAACTCGTGAAACAAGGCGTCAGCCGTACCGTCGAAGATAAGAGGTCGGACTCCAAATCGTTCACACAGCTCCATGTTGAACGCGGGCGTGACTTTGAACATGTTCCCGTCGAGCCAAAGCGCGACGTAGCCGTGATAAATGAAGAGATCAGTTCCCATCAACTCCGTCAGCTTGGCGGAATTCAGATGGTTGCGAACGTCTGCAAAGCCGATCGCGGCGGGAATTCCCGCTGCGCGCATGGCGGCGGCCAACAATATTGCCTTCGGGACACAAAACGCTGAAGGCATTTTGAGAATCTCGCTGGCGCGATAATCGGCTTCGGACAAACTCACCGCGTAGGGGTCGTATCTGATCTGGTCCCGTACCGCGTTAAACAGCCGGATTGCCTTGTCCGTAGCCGACCGGCCTTGTTCATCGCCAGCCACACGCGAGACGAAATCTTTGATTGCTGGTGAATCGCAATCCACATAATACGTTGGGAGGAGAAATTCTCGAAGATTTGGGCTGGCTACCACTTGCGCCTCGACCGACATTGCCATTTACCTAACAGACGTTAGAAATTTTGCCAAGTCAATCGGGTCACGACCAGCGTTCAAAGGTGGATCTTTCAGGCAAATAAATTTATCAAACGATTGTTAGAATTGATTGAACCGGCAGGACGAGAGCGTTAGCATTGGCGCCCAGGCTGGACATGTTTGTCGGGCGGGCCCGCCCACCGTCTCGTGTTCGATCGGGTATGCGTGCCTATCGGCCGGCAAGTCAGTCTCGAATTGAACTTGACTGCGAATCAGGGAACGTAGTCGATGGACAATCCAACGTCCTATGTATGGACACCTCCGCCCGAATTAATTGCAGCGAGCAATCTGACCGCTTTCCTGCGCGCGACCGGATATGACGATTACGATAGCCTCTCGCTCAAGGCTGACTCCGATCCCGCATGGCTCATGGAAGAGGTTTTCAAGTTCTGCGGCGTCAGGTTTTATCGCTCTTACGACCGCATGCTGGATGTATCGCGCGGACAGCCATGGGCACGCTGGTGCGTCGGCGGCACCACCAACATTGTCCTGAATTGTATTGACAAGCATCGCGGCACCGACGTGTGGGATCAGACGTTTCTCGTCTGGGAGGGCGAAGACAAGCTCGAACAGCGCAACCTCTCATATCGCGAAATCGACCACGAGATTGGACGGCTTGCGCTCGCGTTGACCGATCTCGGCATCGGCAAGGGCGATGTGGTCGCGCTCTACATGCCGAACGTGCCGGAAACCTTTATCGCGTTCTTCGCGGTGTTGAAATTGGGCGCGATCCTGATGCCGCTGTTCTCAGGCTTCGGTCCGGCTCCCATGCAAACCCGGCTCAACCATGGCGGCGCCAAGGCTGTCATCACCGCGAGCGGGACCTGGCGGCGTGGCGCTGCGGCACCGCTCAAATCCATCCTCGACGTAGCGCTCGAATCCTCACCGACAGTGCAGCACGTGATCGTCGTCGACCGCGAAGGCCTTAGGATCGAAACCCCGATGCGGGAGGGCCGCGATCACTGGTGGCACGATATCGTCGCCAACAAGGATAGCGCGATCGCGACAGTCGAAATGAATGCGGAAGATCCTGCGATTCTGCTGTACACTTCGGGAACCACCGGCGAACCGAAGGGTTGCGTTTGGACGCATATCGGCTTCATCGGTTCTATGGTCACGCGCGACATGATCATCTGCGCCGATTTCAAATCGTCGGACCGTTTTTTCTTCCTCAGTGACATGGGCTGGATGGTCGGTGCGATGTGCGCGTGTATTCCCAGTTTTGCCGGAGCGAGCCTTCTGATCGCCGAAGGTACGCCGGATTTCCCGGACAGTGGACGATTCTGGCGGCTAATCCAGGATCATCGCGTAAGCTATCTCGGGGTATCGCCCACCATAGTCCGTAGTTTGATGCGCTATGGAACGCAGGACGTCGAGCGCCACGATCTGTCTAGCCTGCGTATGACCGCGTCGGGCGGCGAGGCATGGACCAACGCACCGTGGCAATGGTTCTTCGAGCATGTCTGCAAGAGAAGACTTCCGATCATCAACATTTCCGGCGGCACCGAGGTTGGCGGCTGCATCTTCACGGGCACGCCGAACCATCCGATGAACCCCGGTTCGTTCTCGCGTCCGGCGCTCGGCGTCGGCGCGGACATCGTGAATATTTCCGGCAAGAGCTTGCCGCCGGGCGAAGTCGGCGAACTGGTGCTCCGCCAGGCGTCGATCGGGTTGACCAAGAGCTTGTGGAAGGCCGATGCGCGCTATATCGAGAGCTACTGGAGCACGCTTCCCGGCCTATGGGTGCATGGCGATTTTGCGATGCATGGCCATGATGGGCTTTACTATATTCTCGGGCGCTCCGACGACACCATCAAGATTTCAGGCAAGCGGACCGGGCCGTCCGAGCTCGAAGGTATTTTGATCGACACCGGCAAGGTTTCCGAGGCGGCGGTGTTTGGTATTCCGCACCCGGTAAAGGGTTCGGCCATCGTTTGTGCCTGCGTGCTCATGCCAGGTACGAACGTCGAGAGTGATATTGCGAACGAGCTCTCATCCGCTATCGTGAATGGCATGGGAGCATCGTATCGGCCGGAGAAGATAATTTTTGTGGATGATCTGCCTCGAACCCGCAACATGAAGATCATGCGCCGGGTACTGCGAGCAGTGTTCGAAAGCAGGGATCCCGGCGATCTTTCCGCACTCGCCAATCCCGAAGCAGTTGACAGGCTTCGCGAGAAACTTGGCGCCGCATAAACCACGGAGGAGATGGCGACCTGTCGGGCTAGATGGAAGCGGACCTTTTCCTGGGTCCCGACCTCGATGCCTGAAGGAATTCATAAGGAGAGGCGTACAATGGCGATGGACCCGGTCTTGTCAGATCAACGCAAACAAGCGATGCGGGCCGCTGGTTTCTGGAGCGATCAAACCCTGCTCGAGGTTTTTTCGAAGAATGCCAGAAATGATCCGGGGCGGATCGCGGTTGTTGGCTACGAAGATGCGTCCAACCGACGTACGGCGCTGACATACGGCGAACTGCAGCAAACTGCCGATCGAATCGCGGCTAATTTGTTGCGGCTTGGCGTCAGCCCTGGGGAAGTGGTGTCGTACCAGTTGCCGAACTGGTGGCAATTCGTAGCCCTTCACCTTGCACTGCTGCGGATCGGCGCGGTTACAAATCCCGTCATGCCTATTTTCCGCGATCGCGAAATGGAATTCATGCTGACCTTGGCCGAGACGCGCGTGCTGATCGTTCCACGGCGATTTCGCGATTTCGATCACGCCGCAATGGCGGACCGCCTCAAGGTCAAGGTGCCCACACTTGAGCAGGTCGTCGTTATCGGTTCGGGCGACAATCGAGACTTCGAGACAGTGTTGAATGCGCCGCAGAAACCGCTTGAGCCTACGACTGCTACCTCGGCCGATCAGGTTGTGCAATTGCTTTATACGTCGGGCACAACTGGTGAACCCAAGGGAGTGATGCACACAAGCAATACGTTGCTGAACAGCGTGCGATATTTTGAGGATCGCGTCCGCCTCATAGCCAACGATGTCGTGCTGATGGCCTCGCCGATGGCCCATCAGACCGGTTTTCTCGTCGGCCTGCTTCTACCCCTCTATCTAGGAGGACGGGTCGTTCTTCAGGATATCTGGAATCCAGCCAAGGCGGTCGACATCATCGAGACGGAGCGCGTGACGATGACCATGGCATCGACGCCGTTTCTGGCGGATTTGACTGCGGAGGCGGAGCGGCGGCCTGAAGCGCTGCGTTCATTGCGCACTTTCGTATCGGCAGGCGCCCCAATTCCTCGTGTTTTAGTACGCCAGGCCACACAGAATCTTGGTGCGCACATCGTCTCTGGATGGGGCATGACGGAAAACGGGCTGGTGACGACCACCAAGCTCGACGATCCACCGGAAAAGATCTTCGAGACCGACGGTTGCCCAAGCCAGGGTATGGAAGTCAGGATCGTCGATGGCGGGGGCAAAGTCCTGCCTCATGATGAAGAGGGGCGTCTACAAGCGAGGGGCCCCGGCACCTTTGTAGGCTACCTCAAGCGGCCGCATCTCTATGCCGTCGATCAGGATGGCTGGTTCGAGACCGGCGACCTCGCCCGCAAAGACAAGGACGGCTACATTCGTATCACCGGCCGCACCAAGGATATTGTCATCCGCGGCGGCGAGAACGTTCCCGTGATCGAGATTGAACAGCTGATGTATCGCCATCCCGCCGTGCAGGAAGTCGCGATTGTTGGCGTACCGGATGAGCGCCTGGGCGAGCGGGCCTGTGCCTGTGTCGTGCTGCGCGAGGGAGCGTTACTGACGTTAGCTGACTTGATGGCGTATATGGCGGAGAATGCTGTAGCCAAGAACTACTGGCCGGAACGCATTGAGGTGCTCGACGCCTTGCCGAAAACGCCGAGCGGCAAGGTGCAGAAATTCAGGCTTCGCGAGATTGTCAGTTCAATGAAATAATTCTCGGCTAAGGGCTACCGCAGGAAGAAGGCCGGGTGAAATCCCGGCCCCCTTCTGGGATGATCGTCGCGCGCAAGGATCAGAGCGGGCAATCCTGTGGAAACACCGGCTTGCGTTTTTCGAGATGCGATGCCAATCCTTCGCGTGCCTCAGCGCCGGTGAAGCCCAAAATCTCAAGCGCGGTCGAGGTATCGAACAGCGGACCATTGACACGCAGCCAGTTATTAAGAGCGTACTTGGTCCAACGGATCGCGCTCTGCGCACCGTTAGAAAGCTCCTCGGCCGTCTCGAGCGCAACCTTCTGTAAGTCTGCGTCTTCGACGCATAGCGACACAAGACCGATCCGCTCAGCTTCTTCGCCGGACAGCGGCTTGCAGGTCAGCAGGTAATATTTCGCTTTTGCAAGACCGCACAACAACGGCCAGATGATGCAAGCGACGTCGCCCGCGGCGACGCCAAGCCGTGTGTGACCATCGACGATGCGTGCGGACTTTCCGCAAATCGAGATATCGGCCAGGATTCCGACGACAAGACCTGCGCCGACGGCGACGCCGTTGATCGCCGAGATGATCGGCTTATTGCAATTGATAACGTTATAAACGAGATCCTTGGCCTCCTTCCAGGTCGACA
>JBOHIT010000838.1:0-9553 GCA_050726155.1 Bradyrhizobium sp. | reverse complement strand
ATCGCTTCATGCTGCCGCATTTCCTCTGGGAGGATTTTCTCGGCGTGCTCGAAGAGCTCAAGCTGTCCGGCTACGAATTTTCGCCGGAATGGTACGCCGCCCAGCTCGAGTTTCGCTTTCCGGTGTTCGGCCGCGTCCATCACGGCGGCGTGTCGCTGGAACTGCGGCAGGCGCTGGAGCCCTGGCATGTGCTCGGCGAGGAAGGCTCGGCCGGTGGCACCGTGCGCTATGTCGATTCGTCGGTGGAGCGGCTGCAGATCAAGGCGTCGGGCTTTGTCGAAGGCCGCCACGTCGTCACCTGCAATGGACGGCGGATGCCCATGACGGCGACCTCCCGCTCCGGCGAAGCGGTCGCCGGCGTCCGTTTCAAGGCCTGGCAGCCGGCGTCGGGCCTGCATCCGACCATTCCGGTCCACGCACCGCTGACATTTGACTTAATTGATACCTGGAACGGCCGTTCGCTCGGCGGCTGCGTCTACCATGTCGCCCATCCCGGCGGCCGCAGCTATGACACCAAGCCGGTCAATTCCTATGAGGCCGAGGCGCGGCGGCTGGCCCGGTTTCAGGACCACGGCCACACCCCGGGCAAGATCGATCCGCCGCCCGAGGAACGCACAATTGAATTCCCTTTGACGCTCGACTTGAGGACACCGCTACGGCACTAAAGGTGCGTAATCGGAGAGTCGGATGGCGGGGCAAGCCGGCAGTCAGGATAGCAAGACCCGTCCGGGCCAGCGCCGGATGGCGCAATGGACCCGCGATTATTCGCGGCTGCCCGGTATTCCCGATGAATATATCGCGCAGGACGGCGCGCCGCGGGCGGCCTGGAGCCGGTTTTTCGACGCCTTCGCCGCGCTTTCGCCCGCCGACATCGAGCGGCGATTCGCCTCCGCCGACCGCCATCTGCGCGAAGCCGGCGTCACCTATCGCGCGCCCGGCGAGACCGCCGACCGGCTGTGGCCGCTCAGCCATCTGCCGCTCATCATCGACGAGACCGACTGGCAGCAACTGACCGCGGGCATCGCCCAGCGCGCCGAACTGCTGGAAACCGTGCTGCGCGACCTCTACGGCGAGGGCCGGCTGGTCGCCGAAGGCGCGGTGCCCGCAGCGGCGATTGCCGGCAGCAACGAATATCTGCGCGCGGTGTGCGGGGTGAAGCCGCCGGGCGGGCGTTACCTGCATCTCTACGCCGCCGATGTCGGCCGTGGCCCCGACGGCCGCTGGTGGGTGCTCAGCGACCGCACGCAGGCTCCGTCGGGCGCCGGCTATGCGTTGGAAAACCGCCTGGTGCTGTCGCGCGCCTTTTCCAATCTCTACAAGTCGATGAATGTCGAGCGCGTGGCGCCGTTCTTCGAGGCGTTTCGCGACTCGCTGCGCGCCAGTGCCGACCGCGACGAGCCGCGAATCGGCGTGCTGACTCCGGGCGCCTTCAGCGAAACCTTCTTCGAGCATGCGACGATCGCGCGTTATCTCGGCTTCCTGCTGGTCGAGGGCGACGACCTCGCGGTCAGCGGCGACCGCATCCACATCCGTACCGTCGCCGGCCTGAAGCGGCTCGACGTGCTGCTGCGCCGGGTCGATTCCAATTTCCTCGATCCGCTGGAACTCGATGCGTCCTCGCATCTCGGTGTGCCCGGCCTGATCGACGTGCTGCGCAAGAATGGCGTCGTGGTCGCCAACATGCCGGGCTCCGGCGTGCTGGAGGCGCGGGCGCTGCTGGGCTTCCTGCCGAGTCTCAGCCGCCGCCTGCTCGGCGAGGATCTGAAGATGCCGCATATCGCGACCTGGTGGTGCGGCCAGAAATCGGCCCGCGAGGAAGTGCTGTCGCGGCTCGACGATTTCGCCATCGAAGGCGCCTACAGCCGTGCCGTGCCGGGCTTTCCAGGCAACGGCCCCGTGCTGTCAGGTGAACTGTCGCCGCCCGAGCGCGAGCGGCTTCGCAACGCGATCGCTGATCGCGGCATCGACTTTGTCGGCCAGGAACTGGTGCGGCTGTCGACGACGCCGACCTGGGAGAATGGCCGGATCACGCCACGGCCGTTCGTGCTGCGAGTGTTTGCCGCCGCGACGGCGAACGGCTGGACCATTCTGCCCGGCGGCTTCTGCCGGATCGCCGAGCAGCCCGATGCCCGCGCGGTGTCGATGGGCGACGGTGCACGGTCGGCCGACGTCTGGGTGGTCTCCGACAAGGCGATCCCGGCCTCGACGCTGCTGCCGGCGGCCGACACGGTGCGGATCAAGCGCATCGCCGGCGTGGTGCCGAGCCGCGCCGCCGACAATCTGTTCTGGCTCGGCCGTTATCTCGAGCGCGCCGAGGCGACGCTGCGGTTGATCCGCGCACTCGGCACCTCGGCGCGCGATCCAGGCAAGGGAACAGCAACGGCGGCGGGAGGCGCATCGACGGCGCTGCATTCGGTCGAGCGGATCCAGCGGCTGCTGGTGACCTGGGGGGCGGCGTCACAGGCGAGCCGGACCAATTCCGCCAAGGTGGCCGCCGAGGCGCTGCAAAATCCGGAAAAGTTCGGCTCGGCGCTGTCGCTGCTGCGATCGGCGCAGCGCACCGCGACGTCGCTGCGGGAGCGGCTTTCGCCCGATGCCTGGCAGGTCATCACCGAGATGGTGGAGCGTCTCGGCGAGGCCGCCGATGACGATGACGATGTCGTCAGCGCCGCCGAACTGTCCTTGCAGGAACTCGCAAGCTTTGCGGGGCTGGCGCAAGAGAACATGAACCGCGCCGCCGGCTGGCGCTTCCTCGAGATGGGCCGCCGCGCCGAACGCGCCATCAACACCGCGCGGTTCGCACGCCAGTTCGCCTATGACGAGGCCGGCGACGAGGACCTCGACGTCCTGCTGACGCTGGTAGATTGCCAGATCACGTATCGTTCGCGCTATCTGGTCGGACCCGCGCTGGCGCCGGTACGCGACCTGGCGGTGCTGGACCCCTATAATCCGCGTTCGGTCGCGTTCCAGGTGGCGGCCCTCAACGACCACATTGCAAGCCTTCCGAGCCTCAAGGAGCACGGTCTGATCGAGCGGCCGCAGCGGCTGGCGGTGGCGCTGCAAGCGATGCTGACGACGGCGGAAGCCTCAACGCTGGACGTCAAACACCTGTTCGCGCTGGAGCAGGATCTGCTCAATCTCGCCGACGCCATCGGCCTGCATTATTTTCCGCACGGGCCCAATGCGAGCCGGCCGGAGAAGCTCACGGGCCTCGCGTGATCTACGACATCCGTCACGTCACCACCTATAGCTACGAGAGCCCGGTGAGCTTTGCGCGCTGCTCGCTGCGGCTGGAGCCGCGCAGCGGCGACGGCCAGCAACTGGTCTCGCACGCCGTCGAGATCCGGCCCAGGCCGGCGGAACGGACGATACGGCGGGATTTCTTCGGAACCCATACCGAGAACGTGCTGATCGAGACCGCGCATCGCAGCCTGCGGATCGATTCGAGGTCGCGGGTGCAGGTCTTGCGGGCTGCGCCTGGCCGCACCACGCCGAGCCCGTCATGGGAAAGGGTCCGCGACATCGCCCTCGAAGTATCAAGCCTCGGTCCGGCCTCGCCGGTCGGCTACGTCTTTGCAAGTTCGCTGGTGCCGGTGCTTGGGCCGGTCACGGCTTATGCCGCGGCAAGCTTTCCGCCAGGGCAGGGCATTCTCGTTGGCGCGGTCGACTTGATGCACCGCATTCGCCGCGAGTTCAAATACGATCCGAAGGCCACCGTGATCTCGACGCCGCTCAAGGAAGTGTTCGAGAAGCGCCACGGCGTCTGCCAGGATTTCGCCCACGTGATGATCGCGGGCCTGCGCGGCCTCGGGCTGCCGGCGGCCTATGTCAGCGGCTACTTGCGCACCTACCCGCCGGCGGGCAAACCGCGCCTGCAGGGCGCTGACGCCACTCACGCCTGGGTCTCGGTGTGGTGCGGCGTCGAGATCGGCTGGGTCGGCTTCGATCCGACCAACGACCTCCTGATTGAGAACGACCACATCATCCTGGCGGTCGGGCGCGACTTCTCCGACGTCTCGCCGGTCGACGGCATCATCGTCGGTTCCCGCAAGCAGAAGCTCGCGGTGGCCGTCGACGTGCTGCCGGTGGAGTAATCCGGCACCGCCGCCAGCACGCGCGCTTTCGACGCGCTACGGGCGGTATGCGGACTGCCCGGAATCAAAATCTCGAAAACAACCCCATGCAAAGAAAGAGCCGGCTCCGGCTCGCGGTACGCGTGCAGCGTCCGGGCACGAGAAAAAATACAACATCGTCATGATCTTAACCTGGCTTCAGCCGACGGATGCGCCCGCCTTGGCCCGGCTTATTCCGAGCGCCAGGATGCGATGCAGCAGGCCCGGATAATCAAGTCCGTCATGCCGAGCCGCTGTCGCGAACTCCTGGCTCTTGGCTATTTCGGGATTGGGATTGGCTTCAATGAAATACGGCGTGCCGTCGGCAGACAGGCGAAAGTCGATACGTGCGTATCCATCGAGCCCGAGGGTCCGATAGATGCGCTTCGCTGTCCGGTGAATGCGGGCGGACACCTCTGGCGCAAGGTTCTTGGCCGGCCCGTCGACAATTCCGACGCGTTCCTGATAGCCCGGATCGTGTTTGACCTTTTCGGTGGCGATCTGCCGTGCGCCCTGACCGCCCATGCTGCCGAACTGCAATTCCCAAACCGGCAGAACGCGCAGCCGATTGTTGCCGAGCACGGCAACATATAGTTCACGTCCCTCGATGTACTGTTCGGCGATGGCGGCCGTTCCGAGCCGCTCGTGAACGAACGCGACGCGCTCTGCGAGCTGCTCGTCGGTATCGACGATGGATGCTTGCGAAATCCCAAAGGATCCATCCTCGCTCAGGCTCTTGACGATTAGCGGCAACGCAAGGCGCGCCGGCCGTTTGACCTTGCGGCGCATCGGAAACACGGCGAAGGCCGGCACTGCAATGCGGCGATGGTGGACCAGGGTTTTAGACAGATCCTTGCCGCGCGCCAGGATCAGGCCGCGCGGGTTACACCCGGTATAGGGGATTTTCATCAGTTCGAGATAGCTCGCGATGTGCTGGTCATACACCGACGCATTGTGGAACTCCTCCAGCAACGTGAACACGACATGCGGCTTGAAATTTTCGATCTCTTCGCGCACCGGCCTGATCTCTTCCTGCACGCCGAGCGGGCGAACGTCGTGGCCCATCGCACGCAAAGTGCTCACGACATCGAATTCCGTCTTCCATTCGTTGACTTCCCGCGCGGTGTATCCGTCGGCAGAGTCCGGCGGCACGAAGTTCGGGTGCATCAGCACGAGTACGCGCAGGCGTCTCATAGCGCGATCCATTTGCGCCGCGACGGGCCGAACAGCGCGTGCATGGTTTTGGCGGTCAACAGGATGGTGAAGTTGGTTACAAGCTTCCGTTCCGAGCCGGCGGCACGCAGATCGAGTTCGCGGCAGCGCAAGATCATGTCGTCAAGAACGGCGTCGAGCGTAAGCTGATTCTCGCCCGTCCACCGCGCCACCAACTGCCTGACTTGGGCGCGGTGCCGCCGGATGAAGGTCGAGGCCGGCTGTTCCCGCCGATGCCGTGGATCGGACGAGAAGAGACGGGAGAGATCGCGGTCGTGCGTCTTCGGCGGCTTGAAAGTGTAGAACGCCTGCTTTTTCCGGTAGTGCTCGGCAAGCGTTTGGCTGAGCCCATGCAACGGATCGATACGTTCTCGCGTCATGACGGGAGGCCGTTTCCCCGCAATCTCGCCCATCAGTTCGTCGACATATTCTAGCTTCTTCAGCGCCGGCCAACCGGCATACCGGGTCCGCCAGTTCGAGCGAGGGCGTAACCACACCGCGAAGGTTTCGGCGAAATCTTCGTCCGGGTGGCTCTGCGCGTACCAGAGCCGAAGATGCTGGACAAAACGCCGGCTGGCCGGATTGGGCCGGTAGTGGCGCGGGTAGCGTTTCGAAGACGGGCCGAACAACTGCTGCCAGCGCCGGCGGCGTTGCGGCTGGTAGGCGTGCTGCACGGCATGGCCTGCCTCGTGCCGGAGAATCGCCATGCACTCGGACCAGGTGCCGCCCTCGACGTCGAGCATCATTTTCTTCTCGAGCTTCATCAGGCGCGGATGGGCGAGGTAGAACGGGATCGCAATGCCGGGCACATCTGCCGGACTGAACCATTCGCTCGATATCCATGCATGCGGCCGCAGCCGGATATCCCGCGCGTGCAGCTCTTCATTGAGCGTGCTGAGACAATCCTCGAGCCAGGTGCCCTGGATCGTAACCTTCAAACTACTGAGGCGCTGCTGGAGCAATTGCTCGTCCGACAGGTTTTCCCAAGCGTACTTCCGACGTGGCATAGGCATCCAAAAGTCAAAAAAGTCGATGCCTGGATGGTGTCATAGGATGTGGATGGTCACAACCGCTGCTTCTCCGCCGCGGGCCGTTGTCCGGTGCCCCGGGTCGGCTTTGGGTTATTTGCTAAAGGAGCTCCAGCGCGGTCATCGCAGCGCCCGGACAGCGACAGCAGGCCGATGCTTCGGCTCCTCGCGCCTGACAACGGATTTCGGACTTGTCGTTTCCTGGCTTCGCTGGGTGAGGTACGTGTCACCCCAAACCCACAAGGCACGGATGACCGGCTCCAACGATTGTCCCTGCGCCGTCAGCGCATATTCGACACGGGGCGGTACTTCCGCAAAGATCGTCCGGCTCACGAGGCCGACTTCCTCGAGCTCACGCAGTTGCCGGGTCAACATGCGCTGGGTGATTTTTGCCAGGCGGCGCCTCAACTCATTGAAGCGCAGTGTTCCCTTCAAGAGGTGATAGAGGATGATCGCCTTCCATTTTCCGTCGATCAAATCCAGTGTTGCTTCCACAGGACATCCGGCTGCGCAGTCGTACTTCTTCGCGAACAGGTCTTGCATGGTTCACTCCGTGGTACCTAGTGCCAGCATTGTGCGTACTTGCTTGATCTAACTCTAGCGCGCTATCCCGGTCACGCAAGACAAACGCTCGTCGTTTGCGGACTCGATTCAAACAACCAGCTCTTATCCAGCAATTGGAAGCCCGCGGCGGAGCGACGACCGTGGCGGGCACGGAATCAATTCGTCGAAAATTGGAAACCCTTCAACGAGGAAAAACTGAAATGCGCGTCAACGTGCCCGCCCTGATCGTCGCCCTGGCGGCGGCAAGCCCCGCTTTCTCGCAACAACAACCCAACACCGTGACTGCCGAGATATTTGCCAGGTTGCCGCAATCCGTCGGCAACGTCGCATTCACGCCCGACAACCAGGTGATCTTCAGTCATCATCCGTTTTACAGTCCCGACGTGCGCGTGGCGAAGCTGACGTCGGCGACGACCTTCGAGCCGTTCCCGAACGCGGAATGGAATACGCCGCGGAAAGGCAGCGATCAGTATCTGGACAACGTCCTGGGGCTGCGGTCCGACGAGAATGGTGTCGTCTGGATGATCGATATGGGCTTCCGCACCCATATCACGCCAAAACTCGTCGGCTGGAATACCCACGCGAACCGGCTTGAACGCATCTACTACATGCCCGAGCCCGCGACGCGTGCCGGATCGCAGCCGCAGGACATCGTCATCGACCACAAGAACCGCAAATTCTACATTGCCGACGAAGACATTGGACCCGGCGGTGACGGTTCGAAGGCTGCGATCATCATCATCGACATCGACACCGGACGCGCCCGGCGCGTCCTTGAAGGCGACAAGTCGACCATTCCGGAGAACGTCCCGATCACCGTCGACGGCAGGGACCTGACGGTTCCCGGCAAGGATGGAAAACCAACGGTCATCAAGGTCGGCTGCGACGGGATCACCATGGATGCCAAGGCCGAATGGCTCTATTACGCGCCGCTGAACGGCCGCAGTCTGTATCGGATCCGGGTGGGCGATTTGAACAATGAGAGCCTTTCGGATGCGCAGCTGAGTGCCAAAGTCGAGCGCTACTCGGACAAGCCGAACAATGGCGGACTATCGATCGACTTCGCAGGAAACATCTATCTGACGGCGGTCGAGACCAAATCGGTCGGCGTGATCACGACGGATCGCAAATACCGCACGCTCACCAGCGACGCCGAGATGGTCTGGCCGGACGGCATCTCATATTCGCCGGACGGCTATATGTACGTATCGGCGTCGCAGGTTTCCGCTGCCGCGATGTTCCACGGCGGCAAGGCCGAGAACAAGAGCCCGTATCTGATCTATCGCTTCAAGCCGCTGGCGGCCGGGATCCTCTCGCGCTGATAGGCGTTCGGCGGAGCGTTGTCGTGTAATTCGTCATGCCCGGGCATAGCCGTCTGAAGGACGGCGTCGCTTCCGCTCCGCCTATGCCCGGGCATCCACGTCTTCGTCCTAAGAAGTAAAGAAAGACACTGATCGCGTCCGATCGGAGGGATAGGCGCAAGGTCAAGGCATGCGCACAGGAATCATTCGGACGTTACTTTCTCCGCGACGGGGCGCCACTTCGCTAGTTCGGATACCATGAATCCGGCGAGATCCTCAGGTGTTCCCCCTAGCGGCTCCATGCCGAAATTGAGTAGCACTGATCTGCCCTCATCGCTGACGAGAAACTCGTTGACGATACGGTTGACCTTTTGGATCGTTTCCGGAGCGAGGCCCGCGGGTCCGACAAGAGCAGTCCACCCGACCGCCTCGAATTTCGACATGCCCTGTTCAGCCAGCGTCGGAGCTTCGGGAAGTATCGTCGTGCGATTCAGCGTCGTGACTGCCAGCGCCTTCAGTGTGTTGTTGCGAATATGCTCGGTGTACGTCGGCAACAAGTCGAAGGATAGGTTGACTCTGCCGCCAAGCACATCATTCATCGCTGGAGCCGAACCAGTGTAGGGCACGTGCGTCATCTCGATGCCGAGGTCCTTCTGAAGCAACTCGGCGGTAAGACGCCCCATGGAGCCATTCCCGGGACTCGCAAAGGTAACCTTTCCTGGATTGGCCTTCACGTAAGCAACAAGATCGGAAATATTTTTGACGGGAATGCTTGCGTTTGCAACCACGACCAGGGGCATGGCACTGACTTTGACGATAGGCGCGAAATCCTTGACAGGATCAAAGGCGGCAAGTTTGTAAATCAGCTTGTTGTAGACCAGCGGACCGGTTGTCGTGAAAAGCAGTGTATAGCCGTCCGGCGGAGCAATCGCCGCTGCAGCGGCGCCGATATTGCCGTTTGCTCCGCCGCGATTTTCCACGACGAATGGCTTGCCAAGCACGTCAGCCAACCTTCTGGTGACCATCCGCGCCACGGCATCTACCGACCCTCCCGCCGGGTGCGGCACGATGACCCGGACCGACCGGCTGGGCCAAGGTTCGGCGGCGAACGCGGAAGCGGCGGCGAATGGGCCAGAGATAGCGATCATCAAGGCCATCAGAACGTTGGCGTCGACCCGCCATTTCGGATTTATCCGCATGGCCTCTCCCTGCAAGCTGATCGTGGCGCGCGGTAAAATTGATCCAATATTATTCAGCAAGGCGGGCTGTGCCGCAAGACATCGCCTCGCTCGACATGTTCAGTCTGCCATATCGAGCGAGGTTTGCGATGACGGTG
>JBOHIT010000837.1:0-7307 GCA_050726155.1 Bradyrhizobium sp. | reverse complement strand
GAAAAGGCTCTAGCTGCGCAACGCGGACATCGCCATGTCGCGTCGCCTCAGATGCCTGATGCGTCGACCTTCCATTCCTTCTGGAATAGGTGGCCTTCGGTATCCCTGGCTTCGGCACGGAAGTGCTTCGCGCCGTTCGAAACATAGGTAAATCGGATATTGGGGTCTTCCGAAATCGAGATTCCGCCTTCCATCGCCAGCACCAGGCTGTCGTCCTGCCACAGCCGCAGCTCGTTGACGAAAAAGGCCGGAACGTAGAGCTGCGTGACCTGATCCATCTGCAGGCCGGAATGGCTGGGATGGCCGATCATGATCTGAGCCTCGCGGGCGCCGCTGGCGGGACCTTGCCCGGAGCGTGCGAACTGCCGGTATCGCATCTGGCCCAACCTACTGCGGGCTTCGTCGGCATTTTTGGTGGCCGGCGCGGAGCAGCCGCCGGAGGCCTTCACGTAAGTTTTCGCCACATAGAGCTTGCCGTCGCTCAGCTCGGCCACGGCATGAACATCGGTATAGTTGTTGACGCGCACACGCGTCGAGATTTCCGTCACATTGGCGTCCGGCCCGAGCTCGAATTTCGCGGCCATTGGTGCCGGATTCTTATCGATGACCAGCGTGATCCTCACCACGCGGCGGCTGTCGCCAAGCGGAAGCTTGGTGCGCAGGGTGACCGGAACGATCGCCGCATCTTCCGCACGATATGGCATTTCGATGCCGATCACGTCGGCGCCATCGTTCATCGGGCGATTGTTGAAGAGGTCCTGAACCAGGCCGGGCCACGGATTGTAGGCCTCCGGCGTTTCCGCAGGTGCAGCGCGCGTGCCGAGCACCACGCCCAGGATGGTCGCGATGCAGAGTAGCTGGAAACGACGTCCGGGCATGGTGGCGGCCCTTCGTTGGGATATAGCGGCGCTAATATACTGCATCGGGCGGGCTATTCCCATTCAATTTCCGAGAATGCGGCTGTTGCATTGCGCGCGTTATAGTCGTCGAACAATTGCCATCGCGATCGCTCGGTGGCCCCGGCGGTGTCGGCGGCGACCGTGATCGGTGCGCCACGGGCGACAAGCTTGCGAACATCCGACCCCAGCGTTTCGAGGTAGCGGCGTTGGTCGGCGAGGGCTCCCGGCCATGGGCTCACGGGGCCGTGACCGGGAATCACACGCTCGGCGGGGAGGGTGCCGAGTTCGTTGATCACATCAAGCCACCCGCGAATACTGCCGTCCAGCACCGGGATATGGCTGAGGAACACGAGATCGCCCGCGAACAGGGTCTTGGTTTGCTCGTCGAGCACGGAGACATCGCTGTCGCTGTGGGCTGTCGGCCAAGACCTCAACGTCAGGATTCGCCCGCCGAGATCGAGCTTGAGGGTGCCGTCGACCAGCCGCGTGGGCGGTATCAAGCGCACCCCATCCAACAGCTGCGCGCCCATGATCCGGCGAAACGCATCGAGATAGAATTGTCCACGCGCGGAGAGCGCCCGCGGCAGGTTCCGGTGGCCGACGAACACGGTTCCATCGTTCTCGAACGCGGCACCGCCAAAGACGTGATCCGGATGGCCGTGGGTGTAGATGACGTACCGGATCGGCTTGTCCGTGCGGGTGCGGATCGCCGCAAGCAGCCGCTGGCCTTCGCGAAGGCTGCCGCCGGTATCGACCACCGCAACCGCATTTTCGCCAATGATGAATCCGATGCTCGCGGTCGCACCGTGGTTCTCTGTTGTCATCAGCTCGGTCTTGCCGATGTGCACGAATATTCCGGGGGCGACTTCACTCACAGGCAATTCTTGCTGCTGGGCCTGCGCTAGGGTTGACGCGGCGAACACCATGAGCAGGGCAAGAACCGAAACGCGATGAGCCATGTTTCTGCCTCAGTCTCGTCAGCGAGCGATTTCGATCGCTTGGTATTCTCCGTCAAGCTGGTTTGCGTCGCAGCATGCAAAGCGATCCAGCGGGATATTCCTGTTGCACGCCATCGCCCGCTGCGCAATCTATGGCTGGCGGCCGGTGTTGGATCGAGAGGGACACAGCAATGACAAATCCTGCGCGACGTCGCGGCTTGCATCTTGCGTTGATCGCGATCACCGCAACGCTTGCCGGCAGCGGCATTTCCCGGGCGCAGACCAATGATGGCACCGACCTGTCCATCGAACTCGTCGATCCCAACGTGCTCCGGGTCTGTGCCGACCCACGCAATCTGCCGTTCTCAAACGACAAGGGTGAGGGCTTCGAGAACAAGCTCGGCGAGCTGTTTGCGGACAAGCTGCAGAAGAAACTGGACTATGCTTACTTCCCGCAAGCGGTCGGTTTCGTCCGGATGACCCTCGCCGCGCATCGCTGCGATGTCATCATGGGCTTTCCGCAGGGCGATGATCTGGTTCAGGGCACCAATCCCTACTACCGGACCGCTTACGCGCTGGTCGCCAGGCAAGGCAGCGGTCTCGACGAGGTCGCGACGCTCTCGGACGCGCGCCTGAAAGGCAAGCATATCGGCATCGTTGCCGGCACGCCGCCCGCCACCAATATGACGGCAAATGGATTGATGGCGGACGCCAAGTCCTATCCATTGATGATCGATACGCGGATCGACTCGTCGGCACAAACCATGATCAAGGACCTGACGTCGGGAACGATCGACGCCGCCATTCTGTGGGGACCAATGGCCGGCTTTTACGCCAAAAATGCAAACCCGCCGCTTCATGTCACGCCGCTGGTCAAGGAAACCACCGGACCCCGGCTCGTCTATCGCATCGGCATGGCGGTCCGGCCGGCCGACCAGAACTGGAAGCGGCTGCTCAATCGCCTGATCCAGGAAAACCAGCCGGCTATCAACAAGATATTGCTCGACTTCGGCGTACCCATGCTCGACGAGAATGACCGGCCGATCGGTGCGGAGACGGCGAAGAAGTCGCCGTGATGCGAAGGCTTGCGAGCGTGGTCGTTGCGACCCTTGCTCTTGCGGCCTATGCCCTCGCGCAGCAGAACGTGCCGGAGCCGGACAGCTACCGCACCGACAATTATCGTGCGGCCGTTCCCGCAACGCTTGCCGGCGCACGCGTCGTCACCACCGCGCAGGCCGAAGCGATCTGGCGCGCAGGCACCGGTGTTTTCATCGACGTGCTGCCGCGTGCGCCAAAGCCGCCAAATCTTCCGGCCGGCACGGTCTGGCGCGACAAGCCGCGGCTCAACATCCCCAGCAGCGTTTGGTTGCCTGACACAGGTTACGGCAAACTGGCGGAGGCCACCGAAGCGTATCTGCGGCGAGGGCTCGAGCGGGCGTCCGGCGGCAATAAAGCCGCGTTGCTCGTGGTCTACTGCCAGGAAGATTGCTGGATGTCCTGGAATGCGGCGAAACGGGCGCTGTCCTATGGCTATCCTAACGTGGCCTGGTATCCGGAGGGAACCGAAGGTTGGGAACGCGCCAACCTTCCGGTTGCCGAATCGCAGCCTGAGCCGAGAGGAGATGAGGAGGGGGCGTCACCACGTTAGCGCGTAGTGATTTCAAATCGAATCGGAACGTCATCCTGAGGTGCGCGCACTTGCGCGCCTCGAAGGATGGATCCAGCCCGTGGCCCATCCTTCGAGGCTCGCTTCGCTCGCACCTCAGGATGACGCGGTTACGTGTCGGCTACTCGATCTCCTGCTGAATCATGCGGCCAAGCGCGAACAACCGCTGGTCAATCGCGGTGGGCACCTCGCAGACGAACTTGACCACACGCTGCCGGTCTTCAAAAATCCGCGTTTGCCACACCATTTGATTGCTGAGCTCGTCGATCTTCTGCTGATCGGGCGGCGATGCACCTTGCAGCGCATGCAGTGCGGCTACTTCGGACCGGATCTTGTCGGCGGCGTCACGCTGCTTGCGGGTGATCCGTTCCAATCCGTTCAGCACCGAGGTGCGCTGCGCGTTGAGGCTATCGAACAGGCCGGCGAACAGCAGTTTGCCGGTCGTGGCCTTGTCGGACGACGGGCTCGCGAGAAATTCCGTGATCGCTTTCTGGGCATCGTCAAGCGGAGTCCGTCTTGCGGCGAGCTTCGACACCAGCGCGCTCACCTTGGTATCGTCCTTCCATTTGTCCCTGATGTCGTCGAGCGGCGGACCGGCCCACACCGCGGCCAGCGATATCTCAGGCACCTTGGCCTGGGTGCACGGCCAGTCCGGGTAACGCGGGTCGGCGGCACCGCAGAGTTCGGTCGATGCGGCGACCAAGACGAGCGCCCCGAACGCGGTTCGCCATCTCATGTCTCGCCTCCGGCAGAGGTGCGGCGGACCAGGCCGCGCGACGGATCATAGGCGTAGATCGCGCCAATCATGAAAGCCATCGTGCAGCAAAAGACGACGGCCAGCGAAATCCAGTTTGTCTGTCCGTACAGCGCAAAGCGTATCAGTTCGACAGCGTGGGTAAACGGATTGAACAGGCAGACATAATAGAGCAGGGGGCTGCCCTCCTGCACGCGCCACAGCGGATAGAGCGCTGATGAAGCGAAGAACATCGGGAAGATGACAAAATTCATCACGCCGGCAAAGTTCTCGAGCTGCTTGATACCGGAGGAGATCAGCATGCCGAGCGCACCCAGCATCAGGCCCGAAAGAACCAGCGCCGGCAACACCGTGAGGTAGCCGATCGGGGGCGGCGCGATGTCCCAGAACCACGCGATCAGCAGGAAGGCATAAACCTGGAGCAGCGAAACCGCGGTGCCCGCGACGAGCTTGCCGAACAGCAGATACCAGCGCGGCAACGGGCTCACCAGCAGGGTGCGCATATTGCCCATCTCGCGGTCATAGACCATCGACAGCGACGACTGCATGCCGTTGAAGAGCTGGATCATCGCCATCAACCCGGGCGCGATATAGACCTCATAGAGGATGTAGGTTTCATATGGCGGGATGATGGAGATGCCGAGGACCTGGCGGAATCCGGCGGCGAAGATGAACAGCCACACCAGCGGCCGGACCAGCGCCGAAACAAAGCGTTCGCGCTGGTGCACGAAACGCAGCGCCTCGCGCCACACGATGCCGTTCAGGCAGGTGGCATATTGCGCGAGCGAGAAGCCGCTCCGGGCTTGGTCGATGGACGTGGAGCTCATGACGCAGAACTCCCGGGATCCATCGCCGCTCCGGTCAAGCGCATGAATGCGGAATTGATGTCACGGACGCCGGCGTCGGCGATGATATTCTCCACTGGCCCGTGCGCAAGAACCCGCCCCTGATGCAGTACCACGAGGTCGTCGCCGGGCACGATCTCGTCGAACAGGTGGGTGGCCCATAACACGCCGATACCCTGCTCGATCACGAGTTGCCGGACGTGACCGAGGATGTCGGCGCGCGCCTTGACGTCGAGCCCGACGGTGGCCTCGTCGAGCAGCAATAGGCGCGGGCGATGCAGCAAGGCGCGCGCGATTTCCAGCCGCCGCATCTGACCGCCCGAGAGGTCGCGAACCTTGCCGCCGGCGCGGTCTGCAAGCCCGATACGCGTCAGCACATCGTCGCTGCGCAACCGTGCCTCGCGCTTACCGATGCCATGCAAGGCGGCGTGATAGAGCAGGTTTTGCGTCACTGAGAGATCGAGATCGAGCGTGCGAGACTGAAACACGACGCCAAGAAGCCGTAACGCTTCGCTTGGCGCAACGCTGATGTCGTGACCAAAAATGCCGATGCGTCCGGCCTGAATGCCGAACAGCCGCGTAATCAGCGAGAACAGCGTGCTCTTGCCGGCGCCATTGAGGCCGAGCAGCGCCGTGAAGCTTGCCGGGGCCACCGCAAAGTTGATGTCGATCAAGGCGCGCCGTGTGCCGTAGGAATGGCTGACGCCCTCGATCGACAATGCGGACACAGCCGCAGGATCGTCCCGCGGACGGGTGTCCGGCGGTGCGGGTCCGGTGCTGTGGGCGTTGGTCGCTGTCATGGCCGGGCAAACGCAATTCCCCAGGGCAGTTCGCCGACCTGGATTGTCTTGATCACCTTCTGCGCTGCCACGTCGATCACCGAGACGTCGTTGGATACGCCGTTGGTCACCAGCAGGTATTTCTCGTCCGGCGTGAAGGCCATGTGCCAGACCCGCTGGCCGACCAGAAGATATTTCGTGACGGCATGGGTGGTGGCATCGACCACCGCGACGCGGTTGGCGGGGCCGAGCGCAATGAAGCCGGTCTTGCCGTCCTTGGTGATACCGATGCCGACCGGCTGGATCGCCTCGCGCCGCAGGCCGGGAATGTTGAACTCGATCTTGCCGGTAATGATGCGTTTGACAGGGTCGATGATCGAGACGGTACCGCCGATCTCCGACGACACCCACAACTCCGAGCTGTCGCGCTTGAATTCGGCAAAGCGTGGGCGCGCATCGACCAGCACGTTGGCGACGATTTGGCGCGTCGTGGTGTCGATGAAATGCGCCATGTTGGTGGTCTCGGACGTATTGATCAGGATCTTGCCGTCCGGGCTGAGAGCCATGCCTTCAGGCTCGACGCCGACCTGGATGTCACCCAGGCGGACGCGATTTTCGAGATCGATGATGGTCACCGTGTTGTCGTTCTCGTTGGCGACATAGAGGATCTTGCCGGCGGCATCCTGGGTGAAAAGTTCCGGATCGGGACCAGAGGGCAGGCTGTCCACCACCTGCCGGGTTGCGGTATCGATCACCTCGATCTTGTCGTCATCGCCGACTGCGACCAGCACGAATTTTCCATTCCGCGTAAATTCGATGCCGCGCGGACGCTGGCCGACCTTGATGGTATTGGTGACGGCCCATTTGTCGGTGTCGATGACAGATACCGTATTGCCCTTCTCGTTCGATACATAGGCGATGAAGGCCATGGCGGGCGTTGCGGCCGCGAGCCACAGCGCCATTCCGGAAAGCAGACACCGACGCCACATCCGCGATCCCTCCAAAACGTCAACAAGAATGCTCAATTCAGTTTGCATTTGGTTTCGGGCCGGTCGACGCCGAGTGTGTCGAGTTCGGAGCTTTGGTGCAAGAAGCCCTCCTGCGGCGAAACCGAGACGACCATGCGGCCGTCGACCAGCAGGATCGGCTGGCGCAGCTGCAGGTTCCAGTCTCGCAGCGTCAGCCGCTGGCCCTTGAACGCCGCAACCGAAAAATCCGGACCCTTGAGAAAATCAGATACCGATTTCGGGTCACCGGAATTGGTGCGCGACGTAGCTTCGCCGATCATGCGCGCCGCGGTCCATGCCTGCATGTCCCGTGCCGTCATGCGCCGCGAATTCAATTTGATGAAGCGGTTCTGGATCTGGATCGCACCCCACTGGTCGTGCGCCGCGTCCCAGCTGGTCGGCACCAGACCGGCCGAGCC
>JBOHIT010000836.1:0-3856 GCA_050726155.1 Bradyrhizobium sp. | reverse complement strand
CCGCCGACGACGGGCTGGTCGGCTGGTCGGAGTACAACGAGGGCTACGGCAGCGCCGGCATCACCGCGGTCATCCGGCGCATGGCCCAGGACCTGATCGGCGAGGATCCGCGGCCGATCGAGCGCATCATGACGCGGCAATATGCCGTCACCCGCCAAGCGCCGGGCGGGCTCAACCAGCAGGCGATGGCGGCGATCGAGAACGCGCTGCTCGACGTCAAGGCCAAGGCGCTCGGCGTGCCCTGCTATGAATTGCTCGGCGGCAAGGTCCGCGACCGCGTCCGGGTCTACTGGTCGCATTGCGCGACCTGGCGCATCAATCATCCCGAATGGTACAAGCCCGCCATTACCGACCTCGACGGCGTCAAATCGATCGGCCGCGAAGTCCGCGAAAAGCGCTTCACCGCGATGAAGACCAACATCTTCGTCTACACCGACGGCAAACCGCAGGGCTGGCGGCCCGGTTTCGGCTCGCCGTTCGAACCCGAGATCAACGTCGATCGCACCGTGCTGCGCAATCTCTGCATGCACCTCGAAGCCATCAGGGACGGCGCCGGTCCCGATGTCGACCTGCTGCTCGACCTCAATTTCAACGCTAAGACCGAGGGCTATCTGAAGATTCTGCGCGCGATCAAGGATATGGATATGTTCTGGGTCGAGATCGACACGTTCAATCCGCAGGCACTCGGCTACATCCGCCGCCAGAGCCCGCACCCGATCTCATCCTGCGAGACGTTGCTGGGCCTGCGCGAATTCCTGCCCTACTTCAGTGAACAGGCGATGGACGTCGCGATCATCGACACGCCCTGGAACGGAGTATGGCAATCGATGAAGATCGCCGCCGCCGCCGAGCATTTCGAGGTCAACGTCGCGCCGCATAATTTCTACGGCCACCTCTGCACCATGATGAACGCGCATTTCTGCGCGGCGGTGCCGAATTTGCGTATCATGGAAACCGATATCGACCGGCTGGCGTGGGACCATGAATTGTTCACGCACCTGCCCGAGTTCGTCGACGGCCACCTCGTGATCCCGGATCGTCCGGGTTGGGGCACCGAACCCAACGAGGAAGGTCTGCGCGCACATCCGGCGAAGAACAAGGGCGGGTTGTTGAACTACGGGCAGAAGAAGTAGGCCTCATGTGTATGTGTCGTCCCGGCGAAGGCCGGGACCCATAGCCACCGGCTCCCGTTGTGCGGAAGGCGTCGGACATATCGCTACATCGATAGATCACGCGGTATGGGTCCCGGCCTTCGCCGGGACGACGGAAGGATTTCCCGAATTCAATTATCGTTCGGCTTGCTCGCGAACGCGCTCTCGATCACGTCACCGATCGGCTGCCAGGCGGTGCCGTCGAACTGCACCAGCCGCATCTGCTTGATCGGGTGAAAATCCGCCGGCCCGGTGTTGATGGCGATGCCGGGCAAAACAACCGGGCTTTGGTAATTCTTCAGCGACGCGGCCTGGCGCATGATGTTCTCGCGTGACAGATCGTCGCCGCACTGGGTCAGCACCTGGATCAGGGTCTCGGCTGCGGCATAGCCGAAGATGGCGTAACTATCCTCCCGGTCGCCGTCGGGATAATATTTGTCCATGAACGCCAGCCAGGCCTTGATGGAAGGATCTTCCTTCCATGTGGCGTCGTCGGCGTCCTTGAGGAACGAGGTCGAGATCACGCCGGCGGAATTCTGCAGTCCCGCAGGTCTCAGCGCGTTTGCGATCGAAGCCGCCGCGTTGACCAGCACCACCACCGGATGCCAATCCAGTTCGGCCGCTCTGCGGATCGCGCGCGCCGAGATTGGCGGCGCGCAATTGAGCACGAGTACTTCAGCACCGGAACTTTTGAGGATGTCGACCTGGGTATCGATCGACATATCCGCCTCGATGGCAATGTCCGCCACGATCATGCGGGCAGTAACGCCGAGCCCCTCCTGCAATCCCCTGAACAAATCGCGTCCAAATTGATCGTTCTGCCAGAGCACCGCGATCTTTCGATTCGGATAGGCGGACTGGATGTAATTGGCGTAGATCCGGCCCTCGGCCCGGAATGTCGGCTGCCAGCCCATGGTCCACGGAAACCGTTTGGGATGCGCCCACTCCTCGTCGCCGGAGGCGACAAAGAGCTGTGGCACCTTCTTCTCGTTGAGATAGCTACGCGTCGCCAGATTGCTCGGCGTGCCGAACGATCCGAACATGAAATGCACGTTCTCCTGCTCGACCAGTTGGCTTGTGTGCTCGGCTGCCATCCTCGAATTGGAGCTGTCGTCGCGGGAGATGAACTTGATCTTGCGGCCGTTGATGCCACCGCGATCATTGATCATGTCGAAATACGCGGCCTCGGCCCTGCCGATCGCCGCGAATGCAGCCAGCGGCCCGGTATAGGGCATGATATTGCCGATGCGGATTTCAGTATCGGTGACGCCGCCGCCATGGGCTTGTTGCGTTGATACCGGGATGCCGGCAACCAGCGCAGCGGCAATCAGGGAGAGCACACGTCCGGCTTCTTTTATTGTTTTCATCAACGTGGCCTCAAGCGGCAGCCCCGAAGAGACTAGCGCTCAAACCAGCGTTGTTGAAATCAATTTTTGTGTTCAGCGCAACGTTATATCGAGCCAGCCGAGCGCGTTGACGCTGACGCGGTCGCCGGTATCGACCAGCACCGTCGTGGTCTCGGCCTCGATAATGGCAGGGCCGGTCAGCGAATGTCCCGGCTGCAACGCATCGAGCGCATAGACCGGCACCTCGCGCCAGCCGCCAAAGAAGGCTTGCCGCTTGCCGCGTGGTGTGCAAACGCCCGCGGACGCCGCCGGCCGCGCGTTCTGATCGTTCGGGGCGACGGCACCGACCGCGGCGACGCGCGCATTGACGAATACGACCTCCTGGCCGGGCGAGGCGTAGGTATAGAGTTCCTCGTGCTTGCGATGGAAGCGCTGCTCGATCTGGTCGACGAGATCGACCGCGTTCCAGTCGAGGCCATCGAGCGAGACATCGATCTCGAAGATCTGCTCGCCGTAGCGCATCTCGGCGGAACGTTCGATCGACAGCGGTCCCTTGAACCAAGAACGCAGCCGGCTGGCGGCCGCCTGCTCCAGTTCGGCAAACAGCTCACGCACTTCACCGGCTGAAATCCGCGGCCCCTTGCCGTAATGCGTGCGGCTCATCTCATAGCGCAGATCGCTGGTCAGCATGCCCCACGCAGAAAGAACCGACGCCACCGTCGGCACGATGATGCGCTTGATCTCCAGTTCGCGCGCGACCTCGGCCGCATGCAGACCCGCTGCGCCACCGAAACTCAGCAATGCGAATTTTCGCGGATCGACGCCGCGGCGCAACGTCATCAAGCGAATGCCGTCGGCCATGTTCAAATTAATCATGCGGTAGATGCCAACGGCGGCCTCGACGCGCGAGAGCTCCATGGATGTGGCGACACGATCGACCGCAGCTTCCGACGCCGCGCGATCGAGCGGGCGCTGGCCGCCCATGAAGGCAGTCGCGTCGAGATAACCGAGCACGACATTGGCGTCGGTGACGGTCGCGGCCTGGCCACCATTGCCGTAGCAGGCCGGGCCCGGAATCGAGCCGGCGCTTTCCGGCCCGACCCGCAGCGTACGGCTGCCGTCGACACTGGCGATCGAACCGCCGCCGGCGGCGATGCTCGCAATGTCGAGACTGCGCAACGCAATGCGCTGGCCCGCGAGCAGGCCGTCAGCGGAGAGCGAGGCTTGTCCATCCGAGATGAGAGAAATGTCCGTGCTGGTTCCGCCCATGTCGAACGGCACCAGATCGGGGATCCCAAGGAGTTCCGCGCAGCGCCGGCCGCCCGACATGCCGCCGGCCGGCCCTGACAGCACCGTGCC
>JBOHIT010000835.1:0-12708 GCA_050726155.1 Bradyrhizobium sp. | reverse complement strand
GTCTCAATCACCACGGAATCAAGCCGGTTCAATCTTGCCCTTGGCCGCCTTGCACTTCGCTGCCGACATCATGGCAAGGCCCTGACCCTTGCAGGCATTCGCGCCCGGACCGGGCGACTTGCCGCCCTTGCAGGCGCTCTGGCCCTTACAGGCGTTCGCTCCAATGCAATGGCCGTCAGCGGCCTGTGCACCGGTGGACAGGGTCATACCAGCCAGGAACAACGTCGCGGCAGCGGCGGCTATAGCCGCGCGAGATTTTGAGTCCAACTTCATGACAGTTTCCTCCGACTTACGTTGATAAGCAGATCGGTACCGATTGCAGATTTCCGCAAGCATCCCGCCCTCTTCTTCAAAGGCGGTCGTCCTGCGGACAAGTTTCGGGAACCTTCTCCAGTGCCGGCCGAACGTCGAAAGCAATCTGACAATGTTGTTGTGCTAACGACCAGGAACGCGAACACCGCCTATGCAAACCTCGTCTGCCGGGAATTCGATAAGGTTACCCGTGAAAGATACGCGGGAAATGCAAAGTGGTTACGCAGGTTTCAAAAAAATCTGCCGCAGAAATCAGGCGATCTTCGCCATGCAGGAGCAGAGTGCCGGCTCCTCTCATCTTGTGGGCCTCAACTCGAGGTAGCTGCGCCGGTCGCAGTCTTCTCGTACGCTTCGCCAGCGATCTTTCGGGTGCGCAGGCCCTATAGGCACGGGATTCGGCGATTACCGGAGTTAATGACCCTTCGCTTTGAGGACCAAAGCAAAGAAAAGGTGTTTGTGTGAATTTAGACCAAACGGTGCGCCAGCATTCGAATTTGCACAGAAGGCCCCGCCCATGGTTAGAGGAGCACAGACGGGGCCTTCCGGGGCCTAAGCGTCTCTCGAGGAGAGAAGACACAAGGCCAACCCAAAAACTTTGTCAGGCGTCTGGCGCCTCGCTTTCCTGCCGGCCAGTTGCCGCCCAAGATATCCCTAATAACAACCGTTTCATGCCCTTGATCGATCTTGATGGACACGACATCATCAATTTCCCAATTCGTTGCCGCAGCACCAAGCTCACCACCGTAACAGTCTCGGACCGAGCTTCGCCCCGATCGCAGCGCATAGGCCGATCGGGAGGCCATACCAAACCGCTATGGACGAAAGAGACCGTTCTACACAGGGGAACGCGCACGCAAATGCTCCGAGGCCGCCAGCAGCAAGGCCAGCGACGGCGCCTGCGCGTACTCGGTCGGTCGGCGCTCCGGCGCGCACAGCCCAAATGAGAGCGCCGAACGGCAAGATCGCAAGGAGGGCGATGGATGGAACGCACGTCAGTGAGTCCCGTTCGACAATCATGTGGGGCCAGGCGAAAGCAGGAGCCCATGCAAGCTCGGCGGTGGCGGCTACCGCGATCAAGGCGAATGGTACGAAAGCGAAAGTGGGAGTACCGTGCATTGGCGCCCCAGGACGGGCGAGCTGAGGCAAAAAAACAGCCGCTGTCGCAACAATGCCTGAAGCGAAGAGCAGTTTGATCGACAGGAACTCCAGATTTTTTCCATCAAGTAATTCGGGCGGGAAAACAAAGATCAACATCGTGGCACCAAGGGCTGCCGCCAAACCAGCGGCCAGTGCGATAATCACCGCGTGCAAGACACGTCTCGGATCGACCGGCCTGAGGTCTGCAACAAGTAGAGCAACCAGTTGATCGGTCGTCATGTGCCTTCTCCTTCCAGCCGAGGCATATCGGTTCCGCAAGATTGAGATCAGAAGTCCGCTGAATTGACGGTTTGGACGGGAGCGTCGTCTAACTTCCGGGAAAGAGCGACCACCGCATCCGCGAACTTCCGAGACGCGATCGCCTGATTGCCGATAAATCTGGCAACGTGACCATCCACATCACTCGCATACATCGATGCGACGTGAATGCCGACGATGGCATAGCCTGCCCCTTCCTGCAGCAGCAGCGGCGCGCCGGAGGAGCCGGATCGTCCCCGGCATGTGTGCACGAGGGAATCCCAAACGAGGTGGCTAACAGTGCAGGCCGGATCGACGCTGAGAACTTCAGCGTTGACGATATCGTTTGAGTAAGCCGGCAGGACAATCTGCTGCCCAGGCAACTCTGAAGCCTCCAGCGAGTGATGGTTCAGGACAAGCGGGCGGACGCCCGCAGGCGCGCGATCAAGGACGAGTATCGCCCAATCTCTCGATGCCTCCCGAACAGATTCGTGCGTGAAGCTTTGCTTCGATCCGATAGCCCAGACCGTCGCTTGAAAGCGCCCAAGATCGGTTCCAAGTTGATAGCCGGGTTGGAACGACAAATTGGACCGTCGAATCGTGCCGTCTCCTTCTGTGATGCAATGACCCGCCGTAATGATGATTCTTGGATTGAGCACAACCGCTGCTGTACAAGCCATTGTTCCTTTGAATCTTCCAATCGCCGAATACGGCGAACGGCGTGCATCGACGATTCGACGAGGATCGACTTCAGTGACGCTATGCGATCGTTCGTTACCACGAACCACCGATTGCTCGGTGAGACGGGAGGGTATCTCGGTCAAAGTAATGGGAAGCAAAACGACAAGGCCTCCCAGCAAGGCCAAACCTTGTGAAGCGAACATTTCGTCCTCCCAGCATTTACGTCATCGCAATGCCGACGAACAGGATGTCAGGCTCGGCTGTTAACCGCCGCTTTTTCGAAAGCTGTGCATTGGGATTATCGTTCGGCAGAAATCGAAGCGATTGACGGCCGAAGGAATCGTTCGCGGAGCGCTTTCAGATGCCTAACTTGAGGCCTGATGCGCATAACCCGGCATGGCCGCAAGCACGGCCAGCTCAAACGATGGCAATAGCTCTCGGGGGATGCGGATCCGGCGGGATGCCGTGATCGCGGGCGACTTTGGAGGAGGTTGGTTGTCTTTCGGCGCTGATGACCGACGTCAAAACCACGACGAGTGGAGCGAGGGCACTCGCCGAGCCACAAGACGCACCGCAAGCAGTTGCAGATGCACTGCAAGCCTTCCCAAAGCAGCGATAGCACCTCATCGCCATTCGCTTTGCCTGACCGGGAGATGCGGATTGCACGAAAGCGGTTAGGCCCGAAATCGGGACTTCTGCACGCGCGTCGGCCCGTGCAACCGCAGGCAGCATCATTGCCAGCGCTAACAACAGCAAGGATAACGAGTGGGCCATGACTCGCATGTCGATATAATAGCAGGAAAATCTGGCCGCGTGCTATCCAAATTGGCACTGGCAAGGTCGCAGGTGGGTGTCGCAGCGCTTGCGAGTGCACCGCACACGCTCCACCCACGGCGTGGTGCCAGTTCCTGCTGCCAGCGCCGGGAGCCGGCCAACATCAGGCAGTCCTGGTCGGGAATCGCGCGAATATGAAGCTGAAGCCTTCAACAACCCAAGGGTGGTCCACCATCTATCCTATGGTCGATAATTTCGGAAAGGTTTCCAGCAGCCAGAACGAAAATGTCGAGAGCTGGCCGGTGATCATAGCTGCACCCATCAGCACCATGACTCCGCCGGCCAGAACATGAAGCAGGCGGCCGACCCGTCCGATCGATCTGAACCTCGCCAACAGACCGCCCGTGAACAGTGCTACCAGCAAAAACGGCATGCCGAGCCCGAGCGAATAGATTGCCAGCAGTGTTACCCCTGTTGCGACCGTTGCCGAGGCTGCGCTCACGGTGAGGATGGCCCCCAGCATCGGACCGATGCACGGAGTCCAGCCAAAGGCGAACGCCATGCCGAGGAGATAGGCGGCGACCGGACGCCCGCCCGGAAATACGATGTCAAACCTGAAATCGCGCTGTAGCCACGACGGACGCAACAGCCCGGTCACAAAAAGGCCAAAGGCAATTACGACCGCGCCGCTGACCAGATTCAGCTCATACCGATAGGAAAGGAGTGCCTGGCCGACTGCCGTCGCACTTGCACCGAGGATGACGAAGATCGTTCCAAACCCGAGGACGAAGCACGCACTGAGACCGACCGCATGAACGCGAACAGCCAGCGTCCTTGAAGTTGCTGATTCTGCCATCGACTCGCCCGCAATATAGGACACGTAACCCGGGACGAGCGGCAGGACGCAAGGCGACAGAAACGAGATGACACCAGCCATAAACACAGCCGCTATCGCGGTAATCGAATTTTCCATCACGTGGCACCACCGCGGCGTTCTGTCTCCGTCATTGACGATGCTCTCGCGCGGTGCGGATCATGCCCTGTAGCGTGTCAAAGTCTGTTGCGCCGCGCAGGATCTGATCGCCCATGACGAAACCCGGCGTACCGTTGATGCGGAGCGCTTGGGCCAGTGCGACATTTCTGACGATCGCGGCCTGGATTGCAGGATCCGCCATATCCACGTTGAGGCGATCGATATCCAGGCCAATCGCCGCGGCCACCTCTTTGACCTTGCCTGGGTCGACCGCGCCGCGAACCCCATAAAGCGCTCTATGGAACGCAACGTACTTGCCTTGCTTGTTCGCGGCGAGCGCCGCCTTGGCGGCAAAGGTTGAGTTCGGCCCGAGAATTGGGAACTCCTTGTAGGCGATGCGCAACTGCGGGTCGGCTTCCTCCGCTTTGGTCACTACGGAAGCGACCTGTCGACAATACGGACAATTGTAATCGAAAAACTCGACAAGAGTGATATCGCCGCTTGAATTCCCACTAACTGGGGTCTCCGCATCCCGAAATATCTCGTCAGCACGGCTTTTGACAATCGCTTGGACGTCCGTCTCATCCTTGGTGCGTTGACGCGCCTCAAGTTGATTGACGGACTGCATGATGACGTCGGGATGAGTCATCAGATAGTCGTGGATGCGCCGTTCGAATTCGTCTTTCGGCGGCGCGTCCGTGGAGAGATCTGCGATCTGATGCCCCCGACGAAACCCCGGATCGAAAGCAATCCATGCAGCTACCGCAGCTACCAAAACAAGCGGCAAAATCGACCAGACCATATAACGTGGCGCCGGAGATTTGGGTGTCATCTGCAGTCCTTTCATTCCTTCCGATGCTGATCCCCCGGGCCCTGCGCAACCGATCTCATGTCGGACCGGTCGCGCCCTTCGCGGGTTTCCGTCTCCAGATAGGCAATGATATCTTTCCGGGATGCTTCATCCAGAACGCGAACTGGCATCCTTGCACCAACGATGAATTTGCGTGGATCGGTCAGCCACCGATCGAGATTCACCGCGGACCAATCGAGATCGGCGTTACCTAGCGCTGGAGAATACTTGTAGCCGGAAACAGAACCGGCTTTGCGTTCGAACACACCGCCGAGCATTGGTCCTGTCTTGTTGGCGCCAAGCGCGTGGCACGACGCGCAGCGTTCACCGAAGAGCGCTTGCCCGCGAACTCGGTCGGGTTCGGCACCAGCAACGAAGCGCGAAAGGTCTTTGGCATTCTCGGGATTAACGGAGCGAAAGAAGGTGTATGACAGCGTAATAGTATCGACATCGCGCGTTTCGGGATCGCTGGCCAGGCCCGGGTCGACGAAGAAGACGACGGGCATATCGACCTTCTGATGGGCGTTGAGCCGCTCCTCGTCGAAGCAGAAGCACTGGATCTTGTTGAAGTAGATGCCGGTTGTCTGCGGCGTCACATTAAAGGTCGCATGCCCGACGATGGGCTGATCTGTGAGATTTTCGGCCGTAAATGACACCAACTGCTGCTCGCCGAGACGGACCTCCACTTTGCGTTGCACCGGCTCGAACCGCCACGCAAGGCCTGGCGCGACGTTGCTGTCGAAGCGCACAGTAATGACACGATCGGAGACCGCGCCGGCGTCAAAGTCTGCCCTTTGCGTGGTCCCCGCGAAACCGGTTGCAGCGCAAAACAACCGATAAAGCGTCGGCGAGTATGCGACGAGCCCAAGCATGATGCCGATCACGCCAATAGCGGGCACCACGATATTCAGGTTTCTGCGTCGTGTAGGATGCATCATCGCTTCTTTCGTTGTTCGTTTCTCGCTTGGCTCATTTCCTCATTGGGCCGTCATGACCGTGATCCATCGAGCCCATATCTCCGCCTTGCATGGCGCCGACCTTCGCAATGGGAACCATCAGGTCAATTTTTCCTGCCTTTTCGAAAGTGAGGGTCATCGGAAAGGCTTGTCCCTCCTTGAGCGGCTGCTTTAGTCCGACCAGCATGATGTGCAGGCCTCCCGGACTGAAGGCGACCCGTGCTCCAGGCGTGACTTCAACAGTGCGCATCTCGCGCATGCGAGACACGCCATTTTCTTCGCTGGCGCTGTGGAATTGAATTTGATCTGCCACGGGCGTTGCCGCGTTCAGCAGGCTGTCGCTGGAACTGCCATTGTTAACCAGGGTCACATAGACAGCGCCGGTTCTGGCCCCGGCCGGTGTTGCGCGCGCCCACGGACGCTCCACGAGGATCGTATTCTGACCGGATGTTTGCGCCTGTCCTTGGCCGACCGAAAGTAACAGCAGCAACAGAATCGAGATAAGACAAAACTTCTGTTTCATTCGAGTTTCCCTCACCAAATCGAACGAGCCATTTTCTCGCGCAGCCAGGCTGCTATCGCGTCCCCATCCTCATTGCCTTGCTTGACGCTCACGAATTTTCCGCGAGTATCCATCAGATAGAGGTACGCGCTGTGCGAGACGAGATAGTCCTCCCCACCCTTTTCCGATTTATCCAGAGCGACGTACACGCGGTAGTTCTTGGTAACGCCGTCGATCTGCGTCTGAGTTCCTGTCAACCCCAGGATCCGTGCATCAAATGACTTCAGGTAATTGGCCATGACGTCACGCGTGTCGCGCTCTGGATCCACCGTGATGAACAGGGGCTGAAGCCGACCCGTATCCGAGCCGAATTTCTCGAGAGCCACGCTGACGTTGGTAAGCGCCGTCGGGCACAGGTCCGGACAGGACGTGTAGCCAAAGAAAATCAGCAGCCACTTCCCCCGGAAGCTTTGATTGGTGACGACCTCGCCATTCGTCGTGACAAGCGTAAACGCTCCGCCGATTGCAGCGGTGCCGGATGTTGTCGTCTTGGGCAGCGGCCTGGAGGTTGAGTCCACAACTCGCAATGCCCAGCCTATCGCAAGCGAACTTGCGACCGCGAGCGCGAGGATGATCAGAAGTCCGCGTAGTTTTTTCATGGCGGTAGATTGTCCTGTGGCGATCCTAAGCTAGGGCATTCGATGGGGACTCGGATGATCTCGACTCTCCTGCAACTGGAATTGGCGCTGCTCGGGCGTCCACAGCGTCTTGAGATAACCAATCACTGCACGAATCTGCTCCGGCGAGATTTCCGCGCCGAAAGCGGGCATTGTCAGTCGTTTGGATTTGTTGAAGGGATCTCGCCACCCCTTGCCTACCATCTCGTACAGGTCGGCATCGGAATGCCGCCATGTGTGCCCTTCTGCGTTGTGCGGAGGGGCCGGAAGCTCACCATGCGCGTCGCGCTCCTGCCAATTCGGCGCGCCCTCGGCGTTGGCGCCGTGGCACGACGCGCAATGCTGTTCGTAGACCGCACGACCGGAATTGACCCGGTCGGCATCGGACAATGGCGTTGCGCCGTTCGCGCGCATTATTACGATCTGACTAACCACGATAATCATCGCATCGACCACGAGCTTACGCATCAACCGGAATCCAGGTGCTGCCGTCGTCCGCGCTGCGGAACAGAGCGCCCTTCCCGTCAATGGCGTAGAGGATGTTGGAAGGCGCAAACGCGAGTGCGACCGCCTTGGAACTTGGCGACGTCATCTGAACCCAGCTTTCTCCGCCGTCGCTGCTGCGAAAAAGTCCCTTGTCGGTGACCGTGTAGAAGTGATCGGGATGTCCCGGATCGTAAGTGATAGCGTGAGCTTCGGTCCCGAGCTTTCCGGCATCCGTCCAGAGGCAGAAGCAATCCATCGTCCGCCGAACGCCTTTGGACGTGGCGGCGAACAACCAGCCAGTCTGCATGCTTCCAGCCATGTCCGAATGGACCAACTGCTGGATGCCGCCTTGCGACCCGGGCTCCATCAGACGCCAACTCTTCCCGGCATCCTGACTGCGGTACACGCCGTGGCCCGACACGACGACGTAGACCGTCTCCGGTTGAGTCGCATGCGCGGCAACGGCAATGACATCTCGGGTCGGTAGTCCTGCGTCGCGCTCGATCAAGCTCTTTCCGTCGTCTACGCTCCGGAGAACGCCCAAACCCATCCCCACGACATAGGCGACGCCCTTGCCGGCCGGTGAGGCCGCTATGGCGGCAATCTGGCCCTTCTCCGACGAAGAAATGGCAAGCGATTTCCAGCTTTGTCCGCCATCGCTGCTTCGATAAAGCGTTCGAGCGTACGCCTTCAGAAGCGTGTCAGTGCCGCGATCATAGGCCAGAGCAACGACATCGGCATCTTTCTGATCTGCTCCGGCAGTCCAAATTGCTCCGGCGCCGATAAGGAGCGCAATCGCCAGCGCCGCGGCACCCAAGCGGCGCCCAAAACCATCAAGCCGTCTCATTGCGTTTCCTCACGGGTGTTTCCGTCTCAAGTTGAAAAGGCCGCGGCCCAACCAGGCCAGGGGAGGACTTGCCCTCGTTCGTCATTTATTTTTCTCAAGTTCGGATGGCGCGTCCTTCCTCCATTGATCGTTCGGACGATTGTCGTTCATCATGTTGCTGCAGTGGTCCATCATCCCGCCGCGCCGCTTCATCATCCCCGTCATCCCGCCCTCTACTTTGCCGTTTTCCCTCGTACCGTGCCCCATCGCGCCGAATGTTTGCCGATTGCCCTGCGCATAGAGTGAGTGGGCAGTCACGGCGCCAAGGAAGAGAGTGGAAGCAAACAATAGAGATGTTGCGAGCTTACGCATGGGGGCGACTCCTTTCGTCGAGTGCTTGAACCTCTTTGACCTGCGGAGAAGGAGCTTGATCAGAAACGCCCTGGCGGCAGCCTGATTCGTTTGATGTAGTCGATTGCGTTGTCCCGGAGCGACACGCCATGCAGATGCCGAAAGCGCACATCACGAGGCAGGGCAACGTGCTCAGAATGACGGGCGCGAGGCCGGCCGCCACCAGCCACCCCCACCCGCCGAACCACAAGCCAGCGATGACGGCAAGGCTGGCGAGTCCCAGAAGAGCCCATCGATTGCCGGGATAGTATCTTGCCGCGTGAAGGACATTCCCTCCGAGCGACGATCTGGCCGGCGTCGTGGATTGAGGCACGGTCATGAGAAGTTCCTCTTCATGGTTGAGTATTACTGCCAGCGCCGGCCGCCGGGGCGTCGAGGCTGTGTTTGCAACCCGTGGCTGGCTTCGATTCGGTTTGTGAGGGCGCGGCACTCTTCCCGGAAATGACGCAGCCGATGAATTCGGCCATCTCCGGCGAATCCCACTCAGCGGGTCCGATGAGCCTGCCGACCTCGCGACCCTCGCGGTCGACGAGCAGCGTCGTCGGAAGGCCCACCGCTCCCAATTCGCGGGTCGCCTTGGCCGCACCGTCCCGATACATCGCGAGTTTCTGGATACCGACCTCGGCGAAAAACTTGCGCACCGCATCTATGCGGCGATCGATCGACAGCGCCACCACCTCGAAATCGGCTCCTCCCAGGGCGGCTTGCAGCCGGTCGAGTGTCGGCATCTCCTTGCGGCATGGCACGCACCAGGTCGCCCAAATATTGAGGAGCACCACCTTGCCGCGGTAATCGGTTAGATTTCGAGGCCGACCATCGGCGTCCTCGAATCGGATCGCTGCAATCGGTTTGGGTGCTTCATGGATGATGAAATTCCTGCCCGGCTCCTGCGCCGCCGCAATCGACCATGTCGCCGCGACGACTCCGGCTGCTGCGAAGCCGAGGCTCATCTTGCGCGCAAGCGATCGTTTCAAAGGCATCATTGCTCTCGTAACTTTCGGATGAGTGGCAGAATCCTGTCTTCGAGCACCTTCGGCGTCATTGCGCCGATATGCTTGTAAGCGATGCGGCCGTCCTTCGTGACGACGAAGGTTTCCGGCACGCCGTAAACGCCCCAATCGATGGCCGTACGCCCGTCGATATCCGCGCCTGTGCGCGCGTAGGGATCGCCCATGGTGTTGAGCCATCTCGCGGCATCGTCGGGCTGGTCCTTGTAGTCGAGGCCGTGAATGGGGACGACGCCCTCACCGTTCAAGCGCATGAACACCGGATGTTCTTCCCGGCACGCCGTGCACCATGACGCAAAGACGTTCACCAGTGATACTTCGCCGTTGAGATCGGCACTCGCCAGGCCAAGCGAGCGGCCTTTGACCGGCGGTAGCCTGAATTCTGGCACCGGCTTGTCGATCAGCGCCGAGGGGAGTGTGCCAGGATCGCGCGACATCCCCCAGGCAAGTACGAACGCGAGCCCTGCAAAAGCAGCGAGGGGAATGAGAAACGCAATCCGCCGGATTCCGGAACGCGCGTCGTCCACCGCAAAGCCGTTTGCTGCAATGATGTGGGTGCTCATTTCCCTTCTGATCACGACGAATGGCTTCCACACAAATCGTCGAAACAACAGCACGAAGCCGACTACGACAACCGATATGGCGAGCAGACACGCGGCCGTGACCAGGACCATGGAGAACTCCCAGAACACACTGGCTTCCCCCGTTGGCACGATCTGACCGCCTCCGCTTTACTGGGTTGCAAAAACCTTTTCGGGCGCGGACTCGCTTCCGATTTCGTAAACTGAAAGAGGCCCGGTCTTTCGGCCAGTCATTCCGGGCGTCCCCGGGGGCATGCCCGGAACCGAAATACCCGCGATGGCAGGATGCTCAGCGAGAAGCTTCCTGATGACATCTGCGGAAACGTGACCTTCCACCGCATACGGGCCGATCATCGACACATGGCAGCCCTCGAACCGTTCCGGGACGTGCAATTGCTTCCTGACGACCGCAAGGTTTTGCTTCGAATCGACCGTGACTTCGAAACCTGCGCCGCGCAAATACTGAGCGTAATCCAGACAACAGTTGCAGCTCGGATTTCTGTAAAGAGTGACTTTCGTCTTCTCTTGGGCGACCGCCGGCGCAGCAATAATTCCCAGCAGAACCCAAGCCAACAATATCCTGATCATTCTCGTTCTCCGTTTCACAAAATATTCAATTCGTCTGACGCTGTGTAGCGTCGGGCTCCTCAATCGATGAAAGAGCTGATTTCGCGTGGGCTTGCGAACACGACGAAGGCGCGATCGACGCTTGCGGTCATCAAAACGGGAACACCTTCGGCGGGTCCGTGAGCGCTGGCATCAGTCTTGAAACGCAGATCGAATTCCGAAAACGAGGCCGTTTTGCCGGAAACCGTTCTCACGCGATAGATATTGCCCGAGCTACTGATCGAGGCGACCTGACGTTCGGGTCCGAGCGCTTTCAGGTCGATAGTCGCTGGCGGTTGACCGCGAGACGGGCGCATTGCAGTCTCTCCTGATAGACGCGCATCGCCGATCCCTGACTCGCCGCCCGCTGTTTCGGCACCGAGGCTGCGGCGAGTGACAGATAGGGCAGCCACCAGGCTGGCGACGGCGACAAGGAACGAGCGGCGGCGAATGGTGGTCAGCTGTATCTTTGGCAATCGAAAGTCAGACATTGAAATCCTCCTTTTGCCAGTCGCGGTGCGACGTGGTCTTGAGTACAACAAAGTGGTCCCAGCGTTTGGCCCTTCACTTCAACTTTGCAGTGCGTGCCGGCTTCAGCACTTTTTCTCGACTAAACGCCCGATTTCCTCCGAATCCGAAAATACGATTGATGCCCGGTCCCCCTGCATTCCGCCCGGTACCAGCACCGGTTTGCCGTTCTTTGGACCGTTCGCACTGGAATCGATTTTGAGGCGCAGGTTCATTTCCCAGAACGCGCGTTGCTTTCCGTCCGCGGTAGCCACGAAGAATGAGTTCTGGCAGTGTCGGACACCTGTGACCTGATCCTCGGGACCCGCCATCGCCAACGGTTCCGGCGCCTGTCCGCGCGCCATTTCAGCGTTGATCAATCCTTGGGCCACCACGGTCTTAACGCCGCCGGGCGCCATCGCGATCTTGAGAAAGGCTATGAGATCACTTCGTGCCTTCGCGTCTGCGATCCCGCGAAATGGCATCGACGTGCCGGGTACGAAGACCTTGGGCTCAGTGAGCCAAGCGTTCAGCGAAACCTCGTCCCAAAGGAACCCCTGCTCCTTGAGCGCGCTTGAATACCTCACAAAGTTCTCTACCGAGGCGGCCTTCTTTCCCCATAGGCCGTCAAGGCTCGGTCCGGTCAGATGCAAATTGGGTTCAAGAGAATGGCAGGCCGCACATGCACCGTAGATTTTCGCGCCGCGCTTCGGATCGCCATCCGCGCGAGCTGCACCGGACGCCATCGAAATGATTAGCGCGACACCGACGGCCAGATAGAGCTTTGGGTTCATTGAGCGACTCCAACTCATGCTACGCGGACGACGGCCATCATCCCGCCGTCCTGATGATCGAGAATGTGACAGTGGAACATCCAGTCGCCCGGGTTATCGGCGACAAAGGCGATGTCTGCGGCCTCGCGCGGAGGAATAAGGATGGTGTCTAGCCACTCGCGGTCCCGTGTTGGCTGGCCATTGCGTGCAATTACCCGGAACGAATGTCCGTGGAGATGTATCGGATGAAACCAGGCCGTTTCATTGCGGATAGCGAGAACGCAGGAACGACCGCGAGAAAGGGTGATCATTGGCGCCATGTCATGGCCGCTCGCTGCAACGCCGTTGATAGACCACCCCATCCCATGGCCGCCCATGCCCATCATCATGC
>JBOHIT010000834.1:0-6049 GCA_050726155.1 Bradyrhizobium sp. | reverse complement strand
CATCACCACTTCGGCATCGGCATTGGAACAGAACCATTTCTCGCCATGCAGCCGCCAGTGATCGCCCTCCTGCACCGCCGTTGTGGTCAGCGTGCCGACGTCGGAGCCGCCTTCCTTCTCGGTCATGAACTGACCGCCCTGGGTCAGTTTGCTCATGTCGGTCTGGGTCAGGCAGTCAAGGTAGCGCGCCTTCAGCGCCTCGCTGCCGAAATTATTGAGGAGTTTGGCGCAGCCATCGGTGACGTTGATCGGGCAACCCAGACCGAACTCGGCCTGGTTGAACAAAAAAGTAAAGGCGTGCTTGGCGACGACGGGGTATTTATCCGGCCAGCCCATGATGCCCTTGCGGATCGACAGCGCGTGAATGCCGAACTCGCCGAACGCCGCCTTCTCCAGTTCGCGATAGGCCGGATGATATTCGATGTACTGGGAATCGCGACCAAAACGGTCGCGCTGGTGCAGCACCGGCGTGTGGCGGTCGGCGAGCCGCGCGCATTCGTCGAGGTAACCGCCGGCGAGCCCGCCAAGCCGATCGAGATGCGGTTCGATGTGACGAAACAGTGCCTCCGGCAGATGCAAGCGCAGCAGATCGGTCAGCGCCGGATCGGCCCGGTAGAAATTCATCCCCGACGTATCAGGTGCGAGCAATCCCGGCCTGTCGGCGGAAGCCGTGCTGCGATCATGCGTGAGAGGCTGCTGCATATTTATCTCTTGTTCGTTCCGCCCGATCTTGATCATCTACCGATAACGCAGGCGATCAAGCCGTCAACAAGCATAATTGGAGGACCACCCCATGGCGGATGGATATCGCATCATCGGCGCCGAGATGTCGCCCTACTCGGTCAAAGTACGTGCCTATTTCCGCTACAAGGGCATTCCGCATCAGTGGATTTTGCGCAATGCGGCAAGCCAGGCGGAATTCGAGAAGCATGCAAAAATGCCGATCATCCCGCTGGTGATTTCGCCTGACGGAACTGGCATCCAGGATTCCACGCCGATCATCGACCAGGTCGAAAAACTCCACCCGGAGCCGTCGATCCATCCCACCGACCCGGTCGCCAGATTCATCTCGGCACTGATGGAGGAATTCGGCGACGAGTGGGGCAACAAATGGATGTTCCATTACCGCTGGGCGCGCGACGTCGACCAGATTTCCTCGGCCGGACGCATCGCACGGATGCGCGCGCCCCACGCCAGCGAAGAGCAGCACGACGCGTTTGCGGCACAGGTAGCCGCGCGCATGGTGGATCGGGTCTGGTTTGTCGGTTCGAACGTCGTGACCTCGCCGCAGATCGAGACCGGTCTGCAGGAGATGCTGGTTCTGCTGGACGCTCATCTCGCCACGCGTCCCTATTTGTTCGGCGCACGCCCCGCCTATGGCGACTTCGGTCTTTGGGCACAGTTCTATGAGATGTGGACCGACCCGACCGTCGGCGCCCTGATCGGCGGCGGCGCGCCGAACGTGCTTGACTGGGTGCACCGCATGCTGTGGCCGAAGGCCGAAGGCGTGTTCGAATCCTGGACCTCGCTGGCGCCGACCCTGATGCCGATCCTGACCAAGCAGGTCGGGCGCCAGTTCTGGCCGTGGACGCTTGCCAATGAAACCGCGCTGCGGGACGGCAAGGACGAATTCAGCGTCACGCTCGGCGACAAGGTCTGGACCCAGAAGCCGCAGAAATATCATGCCCGCTCGCTCGGCATGCTGCGCGCGAAGTATGCCGAGATCGCCGACAAGAAGGATCTCGACCTGGTTCTGGCGGCGACGGGTTGTCTCGCCGGATTGCGCGCTTAGATATCGACTTCCGTTCCACGCCGAGGAGTGCGCCCATGCAGACGCCAGCCTACAAGACCGCCCTGATCGTCGGCGCCGGCGAGGGATTGAGCGCATCGCTGGCGCGGCTGTTCGCCCGCGAGAAAATCCGCGTTGCACTGGCCGCCCGCAAGATCGAAAAGCTCGGCGCACTCTGCACCGAAACCGGAGCCCGCGCCTATGCCTGCGACGCCACCAATGCCGATGATGTTGAACGGCTGTTTGGTCAGGTCGAGCGCGAGATCGCGACACCTGATGTCGTCGTTTACAACGCCAGCGGGCGGACGCGCGGCCCCTTCACCGATCTGGTGCCGGCCGACGTCGCCAACGCGATCGCGGTCAGTGCTTTCGGCGGATTTCTGGTGGCGCAACAGGCGGTGACGCGCATGCTGCCCAACAAGCACGGCGCGATCCTGTTCACCGGCGCTTCCGCCAGCGTCAAGGGCTATGCGCAATCGGCCCCATTCGCGATGGGCAAATTTGCACTGCGCGGCCTCGCCCAGAGCATGGCGCGCGAATTGTCGCCGCAGGGAATTCACGTCGCGCACTTCGTCATCGACGGCGGCATCCGCAGCGCCGCGCGCGCCGAATCCGCCGACCGGCCAGATTCGATGCTCGATCCCGATGCCATTGCACAAAGCTATTGGAACGTGCTGCAGCAGCCGCGCAGCGCCTGGAGCTGGGAACTGGAGTTGCGGCCGTGGGTCGAGAAGTTCTGAACGACAACAAACAAAAACAGGGCATGGGGAACGAAATGACCACCGAAACTACCATCGACACCGGCACCAATGAATTGCTGTGCGTGATCCGAGACCGCGTCGCCATCATCACGCTGAACCGACCCGAGGCCCGCAACGCCATGTCGGATAATCTGACGCCGGCGCTGCGCAACATGATCAAGACCTGCGGCGAGAATCCGGAAGTCGGCGCGCTCTTGATCACCGGCGCCGGCACGGCGTTCTGCGCCGGCGGCAACGTCAAGGGCATGGGCGCCAATCGCGACAAGAAGAAGCTCGAAATGTCGCACGACGAGCGGGTCGCCGATTTGCAGGAACGGCAACGCCTCTTGACCGGCGCATTGGTCTCGGTGCGCAAGCCTACCATTGCCGCCCTTCCCGGCCCCGCGGTCGGCGCCGGGCTTGCACTGGCGATGGCCTGCGATATCCGGATTGCCGCGCAATCGGCATTCCTGTCCACCGGCTATCTCAAGGTCGGCCTGAGCGGCGACTATGGCATCGCCTGGCTGCTGACGCGCCTCGTCGGCACCTCGCGGGCGCGCGAATTGATGTTCACCTGCGAGCGGGTCGATGCCAACAGGTGCGAGACCATCGGCCTGGTCAACCGCGTGGTCGCGGACGACAAGCTGCAGGCGGAAGCCTTTGCGCTCGCCAAATCGATCGCGGAAGGTCCGACGATCGCGATCCGCTATATGAAGGACAATCTCGACGAAGCCCTGATGTTCGATTTCGCCACCGCACGCGATCATGAGGCCGAACGGATGATCCGCACCCAGGTGACGGCGGATCACAGGGAGGCCGTGCAGGCCTTCATCGAGAAGCGCAAGCCGGTGTTCGGGGGCGGTTAGAGACGCCGCTGGCAGGTGCCGCCCGGAAGAAACTGCCCGGTTCTGGTGCGGCCAGAACCGGGCCAGTCATGCTCAACCCGCGAGAGGAGCTGTCGCGAGGTGGCGGGAGGCGGCGGCGAGCTTCCAGCTCGCGCAGGGGATATCGCGGGGCTCCGCGTCGATGGGCTTTTCAAAGCGCACCAGCTTCCAGTCGTCGGGCGACGGCATGAACGCGTAGCCGGACTTGCGGGCGAGGCTGATCATGGCTTCGTTCGAGCGCAGCGTATCGCCGAACAGCCTGAAAGCACCGAACGAGGCCGCGCGGCATTCGAGATTCTTCAACAGCGCCTTACCGATGCCGTGGCCCTGCCAGCGGTCGTCGATCGACAGGCCGAATTCGATGCTGCCGTCGTTGAAGGCGTAACGGGCTTCGCCGACGATGATCTCGTAGCCGTCAACCAGCATGGTCGCGATCACGCTGAAGCGGTCGGCCTCGCCGATATGGATGAAATCCTCGAGCACCGACGGCGGCAGTTCCCGGGTGGCGCCGAGGAAACGGTTGTAGCGGGAGCGGGTGGTCAGCGAGCGAAAGTAGTTCTGCAGCGCCTCGGCATCGCGCGGCTCCACAAAGCGCACGGTCAAGGCCTCGCCGCTGCGCGCGCGCAGCAGGTCGGAATATTGCCTGAGATCGTCGAAACGCATCGTCGTCATCGCACGCTCCCTTGATCCCGAAAAAAATGGTGATCCCGAAAAAATGGCCGGCGTCCCCCTGATGAGGCGACGCCGGCCTAGCTGCTCTTTAAGCCCGCCAGAATGGTTTTGAGGCTTCGTAAATGGCGTCGCCCGAGGACACGCCGATGTCGTGGAGTTCGCGGTCCGACCACTGGGCCAGTTCGCGGCGATGGGCGTAGCGCTGACGCCAAACATGGATGAGCTCAGCTAATTGGCTCAAAAAACCCTGTCCATGATGATTTATCATCGATTCATGCGTGAAAGTAGACATTTGAAGCTCCTATCTCTAATCTGTTGCGGTCAATATCTGCGCGATTAGTGCGTTCCACAAACGACACTTTGTGCCGCTTCGCATGATAAAAACTCATATATCAGGGAAAGATCAGGGATGACCGCCAGGCTGCCGTCGCTGAATGGATTGCGCGCCTTCGAGGCCGCCGCCCGGCATCTGAGTTTCACGCAGGCCGCGGCCGAATTGAACGTGACGCAGACCGCGATCAGTCATCAGATCAAACGGCTGGAAGAAGAGCTCGGCATTCGCCTGTTCGTGCGCCAAAACCGGGCGCTGACGCTGACGCCTCAGGCGGTGGACTACCTGCCCGGCATCCGCGCCGCCTTCAACGATTTGCGGCTGGCCACCGACCGGTTGCTGCGCAAGGATGACGACCATGTGCTGACGGTCTCGACGCTGGCCTCGCTCGCCGCCAAATGGCTGCTGCCGCGGTTGACCGCGTTCCAGGAAGCGCATCCCGGCATCGATGTGCGCATCACCACCTCGACCAGTCTGGTCGACTTCCAGCGCGACAATGTCGACGCCGCGATCCGCTACGGCCGCGGCCAGTGGGCGGGCCTGCGTGCCGACTGGCTGATGGCGGACGAACTGTTCCCGGTCTGCAGCCCGGCGCTGCTGCAAGGAAACAAACCGCTGAAATGCCCCGAAGACCTGCGGGATCACGTGCTGCTGCATACCAGCAACGCCAACGCCGACGACTGGCGGCTGTGGCTGTGGGCGGCGGGTTTGCCGGCCGATTATTCCAAGCAACCGGGCGTGACTTTCGATCTCGTCTTCATGACGGTGCAGGCCGCGATCGACGGCCTCGGCGTCGCGATGGGCCGCACCGCCTATGTGCAGGAGGATATCGCCAAGGGTCGGCTGGTAGTGCCCTTCAAGATCACGCTGCCGACCGACGCCGGTTTCTACCTGGTCTCGCCCGCAGGCAGAACGGATCCGCCAAAACTGTCGGCGTTCCGGCAATGGCTGATTGCATCGGTGCAGAATAAGCCATAGAGCCCCATTTCGGGGCTCTAGATTCTTCGTTTGACGCGTTTTCTTAATGCGAACCGGCCTCCACCCCGGATCAAGTCCGGGGCAGGCTTTCGCTTGAAAACGCTTTGGCAGATATTCCGTAACGTGAGAGCCGTCCGACATCGTCGCATGGCTGCTCCCGCGCCAATTTGATTTCCATGCAAACAACGATAACAAGAGCGCATGGTGGATTTGAAACGCAGGTTTGATGTTCTGGTGATCGGCGGCGGCAATGCCGCGCTGTGCGCCGCGATCGCCGCCCGCCGGGCCGGCGCCTCGGTACTGGTGCTGGAAGGCGCGCCGAAATTTTATCGCGGCGGCAATACCCGGCATACCCGCAACATGCGCTGCGCCCATGACGCGGCGACCGACATTCTCACCGGGCCCTATACCGAAGAGGAATTCTGGGACGATCTGCTGCACCTGACCGGCGGCCAGACCGACGAAGAGCTGGCCAAATTCATGATCCGGGAGTCCAAGGACATCCTGAACTGGATCGTCGAACAGGGCGTGCGCTGGCAGCCGTCGCTCGGCGGCACGCTCAGCCGTGGCCGCACCACTTCGTTCTTCCTCGGCGGCGGACGGGCGATGCTGAACGCGCTGTACCTGACCGCCGAACAGCTCGGCGTCCAGATCA
>JBOHIT010000833.1:0-5070 GCA_050726155.1 Bradyrhizobium sp. | reverse complement strand
GTGCCGGCCTTGACGACTTCGCCGATCTTGTTCTCGCGATAGGCGGCGTCGACATTGGAGCGTTGCTGGAAGCCGTAAGTGAGACCCGACGTGTGCCGCAGCAGGTCCACGATCAGCATCGGCCGTGACGGTGGCCGGGTCAGGAAGGCCGGGAAGATGCCGGCCTGGAACACGCCGAGGTTCTTCCATTCCGGAATGTATTTATGGACGGGCTCGTCGAGCGCGACGCGGCCTTCCTCGAACAGCATCATGAAGGCCACGCTGGTAATCGGCTTGGTCATCGAATAGATGCGGAAAATGGTGTCGTCCTTGACCGGAACCTTGCGCTCGACGTCGGCAAAGCCCTGCACGGTCGAATGAACGACCTTGCCGCGGCGATAGATCAGAACCTGCGTTCCCGGGAAGCGTCCGGCGTCGACGTAGCGCTGCTTGAGGTGGTTTTCGAGACGGTCGAGCGCCGCCTTCGACATTCCGGCGGATTCGGGCGAGGCGGGGGTGGGGGCTAACATCGGGACTGCTCTCCGGCTGACGAGACGGGCCTTGATAGCTGAAAAGTGTAGCCTGTTCCAACCGCCCATGCTTACCCCGGCCGGAACCGTGGTGTAGGCTGATACCTGCCATCGCGCACCCTGCAGGACAGCTAAAAATGCCCCAATTCAACGAGACCGAACTGACCGCCGCCGTGATCCGCAGCTTTGAAGATACGCCTGACCCGCGTGCGAAATTCCTGCTGCAGGAATTGGTGAAGTCGCTGCACGATTATGTCAGCAAGACCGATCTCACCTTCGAGGAATGGGAATATGCGATCGATTTCCTGACCCGGACCGGTCAGAAATGCACCCCGATCCGCCAGGAATTCATCCTGCTCTCCGACGTGCTCGGGGTCTCGATGCTGGTCGACGCCGTCAATCACCGGGAACGCGAGGGCGCCACCGAGACCACCGTGCTCGGCCCGTTCTATGTCGGCGAGCACAAGGTGATGCCGCACGGCACCGATGTCTCGGCCAATCTGCCGGGCGAGCGGATGTTCGTCCAAAGCCGTGTCACCGACCTCAATGGCAAGCCGCTGGCCAATGTGCCGGTCGATATCTGGCACGCCGACGATGAAGGCTATTACGATTCACAGCGGCCGACCTATGCGACCGAAGGGCCGTCATCGCGGGCACGCTTCGTCACCGATGCCGATGGCCGGTTCTACTTCCGCACCATTTTGCCGTGCAGCTATCCCATCCCGACCGACGGGCCGGTGGGCGAGATGATCATTGGGGTGCGCCGCCACGCGATGCGGCCGGCGCATGTCCATTTCCTGGTCGCGGCACCGGGCTATGAGCCGCTGATCACGCATGTGTTCATGGAAGGCGACAAATATATCGATTCCGACGTCGTGTTCGGGGTCAAGGACGAGCTGATTGCGAAGATCGAAAAGCGCACCGACGCGACGATGCCGGACGGCAAGCAAGCGGGCGGGCCGTGGCACCTGATGACCTACGAATTCAGGATGAAGCCGGGCGCCGGCGCTGCGCCGAGGCCATTGGGTGTGAAGGTGTCGGAGGACGCGTGAGGCTGGCCGACACGGCCACCGAGGGGGCCTGAAAGCTCCTGTTTTTACACCTGCTCAATTCTTGTGCGCCGCACAAGAATTGAGCGAATCGCAAATTTTGGATGCGAAGGCCTGTTCTTGCGCGCCGCTGCGGCAAACCTTCAATTCATTGAAATAATTTAGTTTTTTGCGCTGCGGCAGGCTTGGCACGAAGCTTGAATAGTTTGTGCTGACGCCATTGATGCCGTCCCTTGAGACCAATCATCCGAATTGTATCGCCGCCATTCCGGGGCCTCCCCGGAACGCGCCTTTCTACGCCTCGCGCGGCGGCACCAAACGGACGGCCCGTTCAGACGCAAAGGACATCGATTCAAATGACGAAGCCCACCCTTCCGACCTCCCGCGGCCTTAGCCGTCGTCAGATCCTGAAAGCGACCGCTGGCACGGCGGCGCTGCTCGCCGCAGCCAAGCTGAATTTCCCGGCCGGCGCGTTTGCGCAGGATGCGGGTCCGGAAGTGAAGGGGGCGAAGCTCGGCTTCATCGCGCTCAGCGATGCCGGTCCGTTGTTTGTCGCCAAGGACAAGGGCTTCTTCGCCAAGCATGGCATGCCCGATGTCGAAGTGCAGAAGCAGGCCTCTTGGGGCACCACGCGCGACAACCTCGTGCTGGGATCGGAAGGCAACGGCATCGACGGCGCGCATATCCTGACCCCGATGCCGTATCTGATCTCGGCCGGCAAGGTGACGCAGAACAACCAGCCGACGCCGATGTACATCATGGCCCGGCTCAATCTCGACGCGCAGTGCATCTCGGTCTCCAAGGAATATGCCGACCTCAAGCTCGGCGTCGACACCGCGCCGTTCAAGGTAGCACTCGACAAGAAGAAAGCGTCCGGCAAGGCGATCAAGGCTGCGATGACCTTCCCCGGCGGTACCCATGATCTGTGGATCCGGTACTGGCTCGCCGCCGGCGGCATCGATCCCGACAAGGACATCGAAACCATCGTGGTGCCGCCGCCGCAAATGGTCGCCAACATGAAGGTTGGCACCATGGATTGCTTCTGCGTCGGCGAACCCTGGAACCTGCAGCTGATCCATCAGGAGATCGGCTACACCGCAGTCAACACCGGCGAAATCTGGGCCAAGCATCCCGAGAAGTCGTTCGGCATGCGCGCCGCCTGGGTCGACAAATATCCGAAGGCCGCGAAGGCGATCACCATGGCGGTGCTGGAAGCGCAGCAGTGGGCGGACAAGGACGAGAACAAGGAAGAGCTCGCCACCATCATGGGCAAGCGGCAGTGGATCAACTGCCCGGTCGAAGACATTCTCGAGCGCACCAAGGGCAAGTTCAACTATGGCACCGGCAAGGTGGTCGAGAACAGCCCCCACGTCATGAAGTACTGGCGCGACCATGCCTCTTATCCATTCCAGAGCCACGATCTCTGGTTCCTCACCGAGGATATCCGCTGGGGCAAGTTCGAAGCCGGCTTCGACACCAAGGCGCTGATCGGCAAGGTCAATCGCGAGGACATCTGGCGCGACGCCGCCAAGGCGCTCGGCGTTGCCGCCGCCGACATCCCGGCCTCCAAGTCGCGCGGCAAGGAGACCTTCTTCGACGGCAAGGTGTTCGATCCCGAAAACCCGGCTGCGTACCTGAAGTCCCTGTCCATCAAGCGTGTTGAAGTCTGATTCAGTTTGGACACGCGCTGACGCGCGGTCCGGGAACACGGAGATTTCTTCCCAATGAATATGCCTGCGATCAAGACCGAATCCGCCACCGCGATTGCCGCGTCCGCGGCGGCTGCGGTCTCTGCCCCGGTCGTGACGATGACGCCGAAGCGTCCGCCGCGCGCCGAAAAATACGCCAAGATGGCAAAGGAGACCGCGGTGCGCGTGGTGCCGCCGCTGATCGTGATCGCGCTCCTGATGCTGTTCTGGGAGCTGGTCTGCCGTCGCGCCGGTTCGAGCCTGCCGCCGCCTTCGAAAGTCTTCAAGGACACCAAGGAGCTGATCTTCGATCCGTTCTTCGATCGGGGCGGTATCGACAAGGGCCTGTTCTGGCATCTCTCCGCCAGCCTTCAGCGCGTCGCCCTCGGCTATTCGCTGGCCGCGATCGTCGGCGTCGGCCTCGGCACATTGGTCGGACAATCCGTCTGGGCGATGCGCGGGCTCGATCCGCTGTTCCAGGTGCTGCGCACGATCCCGCCGCTGGCGTGGCTCCCGCTGGCGCTGGCTGCGTTCCGCGACGGCCAACCCTCGGCGATCTTCGTGATCTTCATCACCTCGATCTGGCCGATCATCATCAACACCGCGGTCGGCATCCGCAACATCCCGCAGGACTACCGCAACGTCGCCGCCGTGGTGCAGCTCAATCCGCTGGAGTTCTTCTCCAAGATCATGATCCCGGCCGCGGCGCCCTACATCTTTACCGGCCTGCGCATCGGCATCGGCCTGTCCTGGCTCGCCATCATCGCCGCAGAAATGCTGATCGGCGGCGTCGGCATCGGCTTCTTCATCTGGGACGCCTGGAACTCGTCGCACATCAGCGAAATCATCCTGGCGCTGTTCTATGTCGGCATCATCGGCTTCGTGCTCGATCGGTTGATCGCGGGCCTTGGCAAGATCGTCACCCGCGGCACCTCCGCAGGCTGAAGGAAACACATCATGCAGGCCTATCTGAAGCTCGATCACATCGACAAGGTCTTCACCCGCGGCAATGCCACGACCGAGGTGCTCAAGGACGTCAGCCTGACGATCGACAAGGGCGAATACGTCTCGATCATCGGCCATTCCGGTTGCGGCAAGTCGACGCTGCTCAACATCGTGGCCGGCCTGACCGGCTGCACCAATGGCTGCGTGCTGTTGGAAAACCGCGAGGTCAATTCGCCGGGACCGGATCGCGCGGTGGTGTTCCAGAACCACAGCCTGCTGCCGTGGCTGACCGTCTATGAAAACGTCAGGCTCGGCGTCGACAAGGTATTCGCCTCGAGCAAGACACGGGCGGAACGCGACGCCTGGGTGATGCACAATCTGAACCTGGTGCAGATGGCGCACGCCAAGGACAAGCGTCCGTCGGAAATCTCAGGCGGCATGAAGCAGCGCGTCGGTATCGCGCGCGCGCTGGCGATGGAGCCGAAGGTGCTGCTGCTCGACGAGCCGTTCGGCGCGCTCGACGCGCTGACCCGCGCCCATCTGCAGGACTCGGTGATGGCGCTGCATCAGAAGCTCGGCAACACCATCCTGATGATCACCCATGACGTCGATGAGGCCGTGCTGCTGTCGGACCGCATCGTCATGATGACCAACGGGCCGAGCGCGCGGATCGGCGAAGTGCTGGAAGTACCACTGGCGCGTCCGCGCAAGCGGCTCGAGCTCGCGACCAACCCCGGCTACCTGAAGTGCCGGCAGCGCGTGCTCGAATTCCTTTATGAACGGCACCGCTTCGTCGAGGCGGCGTAATTCTGGTCGCCTTCGCCGCGACGACGGCGGCGAAGGTTTGGAAGAGGCAGGAGAACGGCATGACGTCAGAAC
>JBOHIT010000832.1:0-4111 GCA_050726155.1 Bradyrhizobium sp. | reverse complement strand
GGATTGAGGAACACGACCGTGGGCGGCCCGACCACGGCGAAGCGCTGCATCAGGCTTTTACTCAACTGGTCGTAATGCGTGAGGTCGGCACGGATCAGGAGCATGCCGCGAAGCTGCTGCCGCACCTCGTCCTTGGCGAAGATGTTCCGCTCCATCAGCCGGCACTCGGTGCACCAGTCGGCGGAGAAGTCGACCATGATGCCCCGGCCCTGCCGGCGGCCGAGGTCAATCGCCTTGTCGAGCTCGGCCTCGTTGGAGACCACCTGAAAGCCTTCGGTGCTACCGGCCTCCGTTGAGGACGCAACCATGCCGATCGAGATCAGCGGTTGCAGCGGGCCGTAGTCGGAGAGGGCAGCGCCGATCAGCAGCACGCATCCATAGAACAGCGCCAGTACGCCCGCGCCGGCCCTGGCGACACTGGCCGAGCGCCATCGCGGTTCCTCGAACAGCGCAGGCACGTCGAGGTAAAGCCCGACGGCGATGAACATGGCGCCCCACGCGGTGGCCGTGAGCGGCACGGGCAGAACCCGTGAAGCCATCCAGATCGCGAGCCCGACAAAGACGAAGCCGAAGACATGCTTCACCCGCGTGAGCCACGGGCCGGAACGCGGCAGCACGCGGGCGCCGAGCACGCCGAACGCGATCAACGGCAACCCCATGCCGAGGCCAAGCGCGAACAGCGCCAGCGAGCCGCGAACGACTTCCCCGGTTTGCGCAACGAACACCAGCGCCGCAGCCAGCGGTGGCGTCACACAGGGACCGACGATCAGCGCCGAGCCAAAGCCGAGCAGCGCCGCGCCACCGACTGAACCCTTGTTGCCCGCGGCGGTCGCAAGCCTCGCGGTCCAGGATTGCGGCAGCTGCAGTTCGTAAAGCCCGAACATCGACAGCGCGAGCGCCAGGAACAGCGCGCTCATGGCAAGGACGGCGAGTGGTGTCTGCAGCGCGGTCTGCAAATTTTCGCCCGACCAGGCCACGAAGATCCCGAGCGTGCCGTAGGCTGCCGCCATCGCCACCACGTAGGACGCCGAGAGCACAAAACTGCGCGTGAGCGAAAGACGGCCGTCCGAGCGCGCCAGCACGCCCGACAGGATCGGGATCATCGGAAATACGCAGGGCGTGAAGGACAGCAGCAGGCCGAAGCCGAGAAAGGCCAGCACGGTTGTCAGGAGACTGCCCCCGAGCATGCTGACTTCGGTGTCTGCTGCATCGGCCGGGGACGGACCCCATATCGAAATATCCGCTGGGTTGCCGCCGCTGCCGGGCGAATTCACGGCTTCGTTACCGTCAGGTGCCTCCGCGATCAGCAAGGTGACGAGATCGACCGTCTTTGCGATCGGGGGATAGCAGATCGTATTCTCGCCGCAGCCTTGATAGCTGACGATGATGCGCCCTTTCTCCGGCAACAATTCCGCCGGAACGGTCGCGGTGGCGCTTCCATGATAGACTTCGGTCATGCCGAAGTTGGGATCGTCCTTGGGCTCGCCTTTTTCGGTCGCAATCCTGATTCGCTGGCCGTCGAGCGTGACCACGATCTTGTCGCGATAGAGGTAATAGCCCGGCGCGATCGACCAGGTCAGCTCGATCCCCTCTTCCGCATCCAGCTGGGCGCGGAGCTGAAAGGCCTGATCGGCCGGGACAGGCGTCGCCGCCGAAACCGGTGCGATGGCCTGCGCCACAAGCCTGAGCAACAAAGTAACAAAACCGAGAATCCGAACGTAGGGCATGGGGTACCTTCTGTGAGCGATCCGGCGGCCCATGTGGCCATGCGACCTTAAGCCAGCCTTAAGCCTGGAGGCCGACGCGGAAGTCACAACAGGGAGCGGCTTCCATGCGGATTTTGGTTGTTGAGGACGACCCGGTGCTGTCCGACGGGCTCAAGGTGGGCCTCGGGCTGTACGGCGCGACGCTCGATATCGTCTCCAGTTGCGCCGATGGCCATGCCGCGCTCGCGGCCGACGAGTTCGACGCGCTGGTGCTCGATCTGATGCTGCCCGATGGATCCGGCCTCGATCTGTTGGCGGCGCTGCGCTCAAGGGGCGACAAGACGCCGGTGTTGTTGCTGACGGCGCTCGACGAGGTCGCCGATCGCATCAGGGGACTGGATGCCGGCGCGGACGATTATCTCGGCAAGCCCTTCGATCTCGAAGAACTCGCCGCCCGCGTGCGCGCCATCAGCCGCAGGAATGAAGGCCGCGCGACCCCTCTGGCCTCCTACAACGGCGTAACGCTGAACCTGGCGCGGCTGATGGTGACGGTGAACGGAACCTGCATCGGCCTGTCGCGGCGCGAATTCGCGGTTCTTGCCGCGTTGATGGATCGGCCGGGCACCGTGCTGTCGAAGAGCGATCTCGAAGCCAAACTCTATGGCTGGCAGGAAGAGGTCGAAAGCAACACGGTCGAAGTCCACGTCCACAAGCTGCGCAGCAAGATCGGGCGGACCAAGATCGAAACCCTGCGCGGTATCGGCTACCGGATGAGGCCCGTCGCATCATGAACTCGCTTAAGGGAAGGCTGTTTCTGATATTGGTGGCCGCGACCAGCCTGATATGGCTCGCCGCCACGTGCTGGATTTACATCGGCGCCACCCGTGAGGTCGAAAGCGTGCTCGATGCGCGGCTTCAGGAAGCGGCGCGCATGGTGCTCTCGCTCGCCTCCGGCAACGGCGTCGGCGCGGCGCAAAAGGACGGCGATCATGGTCAGGCGCCGGAGGTCCTGAATTATGAGCGGCAATTGTCCTGCCAGATCTGGTCGCTCGACGGTCGCCTGGTGGCCCGCTCCAGCGGGGCGCCGAATGAAAGCCTCAGCGACAAGCGCGCCGGCTTTTCGGAGCGGCTGATCAGCGGCGAGACCTGGCGCGTCTATACGGCGGAGGACACCGCCAACGGCGTCCGCGTTGTCGTCGGCGATCGTCTCGGACTGCGCGAGCATCTCGTCGGGGAAATCATCAAGGGCCTGCTCGCGCCGCTGCTTCTGACAATCCCGCTGCTCGGCCTGTTGATCTGGGCAAGCCTGAACGGCGGCCTTCGTCCGCTGCAGGTGCTGGCGCGCGAGCTTGGGCGCCGCAGCGCCGACGACATGAGCCCGGTGGAAACCGGCAAGATTCCAACCGAGATCCGGCCCGTGGTGACCGCGCTCAACAATTTATTCCTTAAAGTGCGCGACGCCATGCGGCACGAACGGGAGATCACGGCCTTTGCGGCGCATGAGCTTCGCACGCCACTGGCGGGCCTGCGAACGCAGGCCCAGATCGCGGTGGTGGCCGGCGACGGCGCCGTTCGCGAGGCCGCGCTGCGCCAGATCGTCGTCGCCGTCGACCGGACCACAAGGATGGTGCGGCAATTGCTGGCGATGGCAAAGCTGGATTCCAGCCAGACGGCGAAGCGATCCAGCATCAATATCGGCGAGGTGATCGAGGAAGTCATCGACACCCTTCCGGCATCGGACCGGAACGCGCAGGTGAGGTTTGACCCCGCCCTGAAAGGCCTTGTGATCACCGCCAACAAGGAATTATTGCTGATCGCGATCCGCAATCTGCATGAGAACGCCGCACGCCACATGCCGCAGCCGGGAAACATTCGCTGGTCGGTGGAGAGAACCGCCGGCACGCTGACTGTCTTCATCGAGGACGAGGGCCCCGGCATTCCGGATGACGAGATCGCGCTGGTCACGAACCGCTTTTTCCGGGGCCGCAACAAGAGCGCGCTTGGAAGCGGGCTTGGATTGTCGATCGTCGATCTCGCGCTGCGCGGCGGTGGCGCCCGGCTGGTCCTGCAGAACCGGACCGACGCGCCCGGCCTGCGCGCGCAAATCGTCTGGGAGATTGCACAAGCGGACGAAACCGCCCGAATATCGCCTGAAGGATCATACAGGTTCGGCTGCAAACGATCCGGACCGCGCCTGTCACCAGCTTGATACTTGATCGGCGCTGCCGAATGGCGGCGACCCCCTAGCTCACCACCGTCCGTTTCGGCTCCACGATCTCGAACATGCGCGGGAACTCGTCCATCAGCATCATCAGCTCGCCGAGCCTCATCGGGTTGCCGCTGACCTCGATCTTGCCGCTGCCGACCGCTTCCGGAAACGTCGTCAGCTTGGCGATGACTTCGTC
>JBOHIT010000831.1:0-6785 GCA_050726155.1 Bradyrhizobium sp. | reverse complement strand
ATCTGCTTGGCTCTGCGGCGATGGCCGCGCTCGCCGCCGCGACGGCGAAGTCCACCCCGGCGATTGCGCAGAGCAAAGCCGAATGGCCCAGCCTGCTGGAGGCCAAGGACATCGCCGAAGAAGGCTTCATCTATGGCCTGCCGCTCGTGATGAATTATGCGGTCATGCAGGAGTTTGCCGTCGACAGGAATTCGGGGCAGTTCAAGGCGCCGTTCAACGAAATCAACAACCAGCACCGCGTCTCTACCCCAGAGGATACGGCAGTCATCACTCCGAACAGCGACACGCCTTACTCGCTGCTGTGGCTGGATCTGCGCGCCGAACCGATGGTCATCTCGGTGCCAGCGATCGAGAAGGAGCGCTACTACGCGGTCCAGCTCATCGACGGCAACACCTATAATTTTGGCTACATCGGCACGCGCGCCACGGGGACCGAGCCGGGCGACTATCTGGTGGTCGGCCCCGGCTGGAAAGGTGGAACGCCCACCGGGATCAAGAAAGTCTTCGCATCGACGACGCCGTTCACGCTCGCGCTTTTCCGCACCCAACTCTTCAATCCAGGCGACATATCAAACGTCGAGAAAAATCCAGGCCGGCTACAAGGCGCGCCCGCTTTCCGCCTTCCTCAAGCAACCCGCCCCGCCCGCCGCACCGAAGATCGAGTTCGTTCCTGCCACCACGGCCGGGATCAAGCAGAACTTCTTCCTGTATCTCGACGCGGCCCTGCAATTCGTCCCCGAGACGCCAAGAGACAAGGCGGTTCGCACGAAACTCGCGAAGATCGGCATCGGCCCCGGCAAGACCTTCGCGTTCAAGGATCTGTCGCTCCAGCACAAGATCGCGATCGTGGTGGCCATGAAGCAGGGTGACGACAAGGTCGACAAATGGCTGGCCGGCGGAAACAAAAGCATCAACGGCTGGAATGTCGGCTCGTTCTTTGGCGACGAGGCTTTCTTCAACGGTGATTGGGCGATGCGGGCAGGCGCCGCCAAGGGCGGTCTCTATGGCAACGATGCCGTAGAAGCGATGTACCCATATACCCGGAAGGACGCGGCCGGTGAGCTGCTCGACGGCAGCAAGCACAAGTACACCATCACCTTTGCACCCGGCCACCTGCCGCCAGTGAATGCGTTCTGGTCGGTTACGATGTACGACGGCAAGAGCCAGCTCTTGGTCAAGAATCCGATCAATCGCTACCTCATCAACTCTCCGATGTTGTCGGCGATGAAAAAGGACGCAGACGGCTCGCTGACGCTGTACATTCAAAAAGACAGCCCCGGCGCGGACAAGGAAGCAAATTGGCTTCCGGCGCCGGATGACAAGATCTATCTCGTCATGCGCCTGTACTGGCCGAAGCCTACGCCACCTTCGATCCTGCCGGCGGGTCAGGGGACATGGCAGCCGCCTGGTATCATGCGGGTTTGATGGCAACTGGACCAATCATGCTGCCCGGAAGTTGACTTGAGCGCGCGAACTCGTGTCGGCCGTTTTTGACGGGCGCGAGTTCGTGCGTGACTCACAGCTTCCAAAGCAGCAATCGGAAAAGCAGGATGGTGAGCAATTGCACACAGAGCGCCGGTCCTCGCAGCAATCCTCGGCCTGGCGGCAATACAATCGGCGCGCGCAGACCAACCTGAGCGCCGACGCGGATAGCGCGCGCACGAAGTCATTCGGTACGGCAAAGCCAAGCCCATCAAGCCGGTCATCGAAGCGACAGTCATCGTGTTCAAGGACGCGGGGGCGAAGCCAGGTATCAACGTGAAGCCGCGGGGGAGTCTGTAGGAAACCGAATGGGGAGGATTCTTCCGTTGGGGGCTGCTAGCGACGTACCATTACACAGCCTTAGCTTTGACGAATATTCTGACATGGTTATTGGAGCGACGGCGAATTTCCTGCTGACCGGTCCCAGTCAGGCCCCTTGGTCGGTCGGTCATTGCAAATTGGGTTCGATCGTCTTGCAATTTGGTATGGAGGGAGGCTCCAAGATCTTGCACGGCGTTTCGCACCCCGATGCTTTGAACTTCATTTTCCAGGATGGGCAAATTGCTGATCGCCTGATGTTTGACGGTCAAATCCTTCAGCCTCGCGACTTCGTGGTGCTTCCGCCCGGGAACGATTTTACGTTCGCGTCGCGTGGTATCCATCGTTGGATATCGATCTCGATGCCTGTTGGGCTCGTTGAAGCGTTTGCTATCAAGACCGGCAAAAAGCATCTTGCACGGGTCGAGAAAGAAAAGTGCGTCATTTCGTCCCCGGAACAATTGCTCAAATGTTTGACCGCGGCAGCCGCGAGCACCGCCGTGCTCGTCCGAGAGAAGCAAACGTCGACGCTCCATCGATATGGTATTGGCCGTTTATTGAACGCATTGATCGCTGCGATTACGGGTTTGGATAACCAAATGCGTCTCCCGACAGAAAAGTCACGATTGTCCAGCGACACGGTGGCAAAAGCGTTGAAGTATGCCCGTGGCCAGAAATGGGAAGGGCTTCAGGTTGCTAGCCTGGCCCTCGCGGCTGACGTAACAAGCCGGACGCTGTTGAGGATGTTCCGGCAGCAACTGGGCGTTGGACCAGCAAGCTATCTCAAGTTGCGTCAACTCAACATGGTTCGCCGTGCACTCCGTGGAAAATGTGGGCCGTCAAGTAAGATCACAAACGTCATGAGCGAACACGGCGTTACTGAATTCGGTCGTTTTGCCTCGGAATACAAAGACCTTTTTGGAGAGCGGCCATCGGAGACGGTGGCGAGGTCGCGGATGCAAGGCGCGCGATGAAGCGAAGCGCTTCAGCCGGCGCCGTCAGGCGCAATGCGCAGATTTGGCAAGTGCAATTCGCGCCTTCGAGCGCCCCGAAAAAGCGCGGACGCAACCGCCTGCGAAATGGCATCCGACACGCGGTAGGCCGCCTTGTTCAGTGAGCGGTTTCCGACCAAGCATGTGGCTTCAAGGCTGGCCTCGAGGTCGGTTGTTGCCGGGAAAGCAGACGCGTCACGCTGCAGTGTATCGAATTTGCAACGGGCCAACTTCTTTCGGCTGGTTGTCCGATTTTACATAGCGACCGGGAGTTGACCCAAATATTTTCGGTACAGGCCCTCAAACTTGTGGCTGATGTGTTTCCAAAGGATTTTGAAATGAGAAAGATCGTACTCACGGCTGCTGCATTTACTGCATTCGCTGCCCCCGCGTTCGCTGCCGACCTGCCACAGCGGACTTACGCTCCGGTCAAGGCCCCCGTGATGGCTGCCGTCTACGACTGGACCGGATTCTACATCGGCGGTAACGGCGGATATGGAACGAGCCGTAATTGCTGGGGTGTGGTACCGGCAGGTGGCGTGGTCATTCCCGACGGTTGCCACAGTCAGTCGGGAGGCGTCATCGGTGGACAGGTGGGTTACCGTTGGCAGGCCGGTCAGTTTGTGTTCGGTTTGGAAGGCCAGGGCGACTGGGCAAGTATGCGCAGTTCACACGTGAGCGTCGTTAATCCGCTTCTTACCGATTCCTCCAAGGTCACTAGCCTGGGTCTTTTCACCGGACAGATCGGCTACGCCTGGAACGCAGCGTTGCTGTATTTGAAAGGCGGCGCGGCGGTGACGAACAACAACCTTCTTCAAGCAACCACGTTTGGAGGCGTTGGCCTGAACTATGCGACCTCAACCCGTTGGGGCGGCGCCATCGGCGTTGGCTTTGAATACGGCTTCACGCCGAACTGGTCGGCCGCCATTGAATACGATCGCTTGATCATGGGTGATGCCAATAACTCGTTCTCGGTGCCGGCTGGCGCCGCTGCTGTGGTCAATCGGGTCAGCCAGGATGTCGATTTGATCACCGTGCGCGTGAACTACAAATTCGGTGCACCGGTCGTTGCGGCATACTGATCGTTCCAGCTAACGCGAGAGCCGGCTTGGCAGCCGGCCCTCGCCGGCTTCGTGACCATTTTGAAAATTCGCCGTGGTTCGGCAAAGCAGACATTCGCATGCCCCGCGGCATGCGGATGTCTGCTTTCGATGTGTCGTCCGGTATTGAGGCGGCTCGCTTTATGTTTTCCGGTCGGTTGGTTTTTGCATAGTCGGTACTTCCTCGCGCACCCATAGTGCCTGACAGCGCGACCGATCGCTGGTGACATCAGCGATAACCCGAATCCCAACAGGAGAAGCAGAGATGACGAGTGCAAGATTTGTTCAGATGGCCGGGCTGCTCGCGGTGATGGCGATACTGGGCAGCATGGCGACGGCCGGTGCCCAAACCGCACAGCCGCCGTCCGCGTTGAAAACGATTGGTGCGCCGGCCGCCGCCGCCAAGCCTGAGATCGTCCCCTCGTTGTTCGTGCTTAATTCCCGTGCGGCGACCTTGCAGGGCGAGACGCTGGTGCTGACGGGCATTGCCCCGAACTCCATCATATTCGCCGATCGTCCGGTGCGATCCGCCGGCCATCAGCCTACCGTCGACGTCATCGCGGAATGGGGATCGGGCGACGACAGCTTTACCAAGAATCCTCCGAACGCGACCTTGTCCGTATTCGGCAAGGATGGCGCGGTAAAGGACGCGGTCGTGGTGCTGAAGAACCCGAAGCTCGAGGGCGACAAGCTGACGTTCACCGTTCAGACCCTCGAAGGGGATATTGCCGGCGCGGACGGCGGGGCGGCGCTGTTCATTGACATCATCGGCCGGCCGTTCACGCCGATGTCGTTTGCCGGCGTCGCACGGCGTACGGCATTCCGGGGCGCGATGTATGCCGGTGCAGCCACCGCTGCCGCCTATGGCGCGGCTGCTTACTACCACCCGTATGCCTACGCCTATCCCCGTCCGGCCTGCGGCTATTACCCGTATCCGCCCTGCTACTGATGTCGGCCGATCGGCAGATGGTCATGCGCCATCTGCCGCTTCAGATTCCAGAAAACGACGCACACACTTGAAGATCGTTACGAAACTCAGCTGAAAGGAAGGCTCCGATGAACATCACTCGACGCAACCTCACCCTGGGCGGCATCAGCCTGTTGGCTGGAGCGTCCGCGAGCACCATCAGCCGTGCCGAATTCGGCTCATTCCTCGGGATTGGGGAGGGCATCGAAGACTTCATGCTCGCTACCGACGCCTACATCTTCGGATACCCGCTGGTGACGATGGAGATGACGCGGCGCGTTATCACTAACGTCGCGTCACTGGTCGGCACGCGCGGACCGACGGGCCAGATCATCAAGATGCGGCAATATCCTGATGCATCGTTCCGCGACGTCACTGCGCCGAACGCCGACACGCTCTACACGACGTCATTTTTCGACGTCGGCAAGGAGCCGTGGGTCCTCAGCACTCCCGATATGAAGGGGCGTTATTTCCTGTTGCCCATGCTGGATGGCTGGACCACCGTATTCCAGGTACCGGGCAAGCGCACCACGGGTACTGGCGCGCAGACCTACGCAATCACCGGCCCGGGCTGGAAGGGCACGCTGCCGCCCGGGGTCAAGGAATACAAGTCGCCCACGTCTATCGTATGGCTGCTCGGGCGCATCTACTGCACCGGCACGCCGGAGGATTACGCCGAGGTGCACAAGCTGCAGGATGAATTCAAGCTGGTGCCGCTGAGTTCGTATGGCAAACCCTATACGCCGCCGGCGGGGACGGTCGATCCATCGATCGATATGAAGACGGCGGTGCGCGAGCAGGTCAACCGGATGGATGCAGTGGCGTACTTCACGCTGCTATGCAAGCTGATGAAGGACAACCCGCCGTCGGCGGCGGATGCGCCGCAGCTGGCGAAATTCGCCAAGCTTGGTATCGTTCCGGGTCAGGACTTCGATGCGAGCAAGCTCAAGGCGGATTTCGTCAAGCGGGTGCCGGAAATCGCCGTCGACCGGATCATGCTCCAGTTCAAGGTCAACAAGGCCATCACGGACGAGAACGGCTGGGCGTTCACGACCAGGACCGGCATCTACGAGACCGATTATTTGATGCGCGCCCTCATCACCGCGATCGGGCTTGGGGCCAACAGGCCGCAGGATGCGGTCTATCCGACTTCACAGAAGGATGCCGAGGGCCGCAAGTACAACGGTGCCAACAAGTACGTGATGCGATTTCCCAAGGGGCAGCTGCCTCCGGCGGAGGGATTCTGGTCGCTCACGATGTATGATTCCGGCTATTTCTTCGTCAAAAATCCGCTCAACCGCTATTCGATCAGTGCGCGTGAGAAGCTGAAGTCGAATCCGGATGGCTCGATCGATCTCTACATCCAGAACGAATCGCCCGGCAAGGACAAGGAATCCAACTGGCTCCCGGCGCCGGCCGGAGATTTCATCTTGATGCTGCGGCTGTACTGGCCGAGCGAGAAGAATCCGTCGATCATCAATGGTTCCTGGAAGATACCTGCGGCGAAGAAGGTCGCCTGAACCAGCGGTGGCGTCGGCGCTTCGGCGCCGGCGTCTCATCCACAATCAAAACAAAACGGAGCGCAAGATGTACCGGGCCCTGATTTTCGCAACGATATTGTCCGCGACGGCGATTCCGGTTGCCCGCGCTCAAGTTGATTTGAGCACCTATGCCGACGCCAACGGCTTCTTGAATGTACAGACGCTGACATGCGCTCAACTCGCCGGGACCTGGCAAGGCGATGCCGACCGGCTGACGGCCTGGTATAGCGGCTGGTACAACGGGCTCGCTCGCAAGCATTATATGGATATCGTCAAATCAAAGGAGGCGGAGCACGAGGTCATCGTCTATTGCAAGGCGAACCCTGGTCAATTGATCATCGAGGCGATCGCCGTCGTGTTCAAGGACATGCGCGCGAAGCTGGGG
>JBOHIT010000830.1:0-13916 GCA_050726155.1 Bradyrhizobium sp. | reverse complement strand
ATGTCAGGCTAGCGAGCAGCACATAGGTGCTACGCTCGATCGCCTTAGGAATAAACCGCGTCCACCATTGTTTGAATCCCTTGCGCGCCATGACGCTGTGCTGGATGGCAAACAACGACATCAGCGCAAGATTGACGGCGAGCGCTTCGAAAAGGGGCGATTTAGGGCCGGTATCGATGGCTTTCGGCACCACCATGTCTGAAACGAAGCCGATCGCATACAAAATCGTGAAGAGAAATGTGAAATAGGCCACAGCGCCGAACAGAAATGCAGTGAATTTAACCACTCGATTTGTCGGCATGGCTGAGCCAATGGCTCGGGCTTCGGACATGAAATTAACTCCGTTAGAGGCAATGAGGTCGCGACTCCGGTTCTTGCAGAATGACCGAAACACGCCGCGAAGACTTTGCCTGACGCTTGAGATGGACTTGATTGTTCCTTGAGAAGAGATGTGACGTCGCCCGTGAAGTTTGACTTCGACAATTGCGCGCTGGATACCACCCTTCGCGAGCTGCGCCGCGACGGCGACCTCGTTGCGATGCAGCCCCAGGTATTCGACCTGTTGGTTCATCTGTTGAAACATCGCGATCACGTCGTCAGCCGAGACGATCTCATCGCCCTGGTGTGGGGCGGCCGGATCGTATCTGACTCGACGCTCGACAGCCGCATCAACGCCGCCCGGAGCGCTGTCGGCGACAGCGGCAAGGCGCAACGGCTGATCCGGACCGTTCCGAGGAAAGGCGTTCGTTTCGTGGGCCTCGTGAACCAGCACCTGAACGGCGCTCACCTGCCCGCGAAGCCGACAGTGACCGCCTCCGAGCCAATGCCGCTGCCGTTGCCAGACCGGCCGGCGATCGCCGTGCTTCCCTTCGACAATATGAGCGGTGACATGGAGCAGGAGTATTTTTCCGACGGAATCACCGAAGACATCATCACCGCGCTGTCGAAACTGCGCTGGTTCTTCGTGATCGCCCGCAACTCGTCGTTCACCTACAAGGGCAAGGCGGTGCACATGAAGCAGGTCGCCGCCGAACTCGGGGTGCGCTATGTCGTCGAAGGCAGCGTGCGCAGGAGCGGCGATCGCGTGCGTATCACCGCGCAGCTCAACGACACGGCAACCGGCAGTCACGTCTGGGCGGAGCATTACGACCGCGATCTCGTCGACGTATTCGCCGTGCAGGACGAAATCACCGACGCTATCGTCGCCGCGATCGAGCCGCAGATCTATGCCGCCGAGGATTTCCGCAGCCGTCGCAAGCCGCCTAACAGCGTGGACGCGTGGGATCTGGTGATGCGGGCGCTATCGCACCATTGGCGTGTAACGCGTAACGATAGCACCGCCGCCCAGACGCTTCTGGACCAAGCGATTGCGATCGATCCGAATTACGGCCACGCGCTGTCCCTTTCTGCGACCAACCATATGTTCGGTGTACATCTGGGCTGGACGGATATTGCGACCGCAGCCCCCGTCGCCGAGCGCGCCGCGCTGGCGGCCATAGCGACCGATCCTGAGGACGCATGGGCGCATACCGCGCTCGGCAGCGTCTATTTCTCCACGCGCCGCCTCGACCACGCACTCGCCGAATTCGAACTGGCGTTGCAGCTCAACCCGAATTTTTCGCTGGTGCAGGGCTATTACGCATTGGCTCTTTCCTACAGCGGGCGCTGGCAGGATTCCTTTGCCGCCGCGCAACGCGCTATCCGCCAGAGCCCGCGCGATCCCTCGTCCGCGATCTATTACGGCGTCGCCGCCTACGCCCAGTTCGTCGGACGGAATTATTGCGAAGCGATTTCGCTTGCCCGCGAGGCGACCCGCCAACGCGGCGACCTCACCGGCGCCTACCGGGTATTGACGGTGGCCGCCGGCATGGCCGGGAAGATCGACGTCGCCAAGGCAGCACTCGACGAGCTGCGGCGGACGCAGCCCAATATCTCCCTCGCCTGGATCGCGACCCAGTTGCCCTGGAAGCTTGACGCCGACCGCGAGCATTATCTGGAAGGTTTCCGGCGCGCCGGACTGGAATAGAGGCGGGCCAACTGGCCATGGCCAATCCGGGATCGGCGTCATTTCCTCCGGACTCCCTCCGATTCAGCGCCGGAGATCCTTGACCGGAACGGGATGGGCCGTTGCGAACCCATAGATCAGCGCCAGCCGGTCAAGGCATTCCTGGAACCGGCGGGAGAAATAATCGTTCCAGCGCTGACTGTGCAATCCTCGCCGCTGCCCGACCTGCGCCATCGTCATACCGTGGACGAGAACATCATGGACCAGCGCCGAGCCATCGGCACCGAGTTCACGCATGGCACGGTTGAGCCGCAGCACCGCCTTGCGTTGGCCCTCGGTGATCGGCTCGCGCATCTGCCCGCCATCGACATATTCCCGGGTCGGATCGACCGCGCGTGGACCGCGCTCCGCCCGCTCCCAGTCGCTTTGAAAAGCCCGCCCGCCCTGGTACTGCGCCTCGTCGACCTGCCGACGCGAATGCAGGCGGCCGAGCGGGTCGTTGCGAATCGAGCGCAGGGCAACGATCTTCTCTCCCGGTTCGAGCGCAAAGGGATTGTCGACCTCGACGGTCGCGACTTCGGCGTTGCGCGGCAGATCCCGGGATATCCGGTCGTGCGCCTTCACCGGGTTATACGGCTTGACTCGCTTGGCTCTCGGCATATTGGATTCTCTCCTTTCGAAACGATGGGATTTGTATTGTGCCGGGGGTCTAATCGGCGGAGACGCCCGGCACCTCCGCTTGATGCAGGTCGAGCAGTTCTTCCCGGCGACGGGGCTCCTTCGGCCCAAGGCGAACCAGCGCCCGCAAATGCGCGATGCGGTGTCGGCGGGGTAGGACCTTCAACCTGACGGCCACAAACGCAGAATTATCGTTCATGCCGTCTCGACCATCTTCAGCAAGACAGCGCACGCCGTACGTTCCGAAAAAGTGCCGGGACCGCTAGTCAAATGAAAATGTGGCGTGCAGTAACTCGAGTCCGGACGACGCGGATGACCGCAGAACGTGATCGCTTCGCCCTCTTCATCACCCCCGTAGGGGTAGCGGCAATCGCCTTGCTTCAGGTCGAACAGGGATAGATGCCGCGGATCGATCTCGACACAACGCAACTTGACCGGTTGCGCCTCCCTGACCGGCGGTATCGGCCAGGGAACCCTGGGCGATGCTGGCCCAGCCGGGCAAACTTCGCCCAGCCGGCTAAGCCGGGGCTGCACCAAAGGGGGCAACCCCGGTCGGCCCGCTCCGAGGAGCCCCATCCGCCTGGCACGGCCCACGGTGGCGTTCCGCGAATAAGCGGTGTTGAATCTCCTGTTGATAACCGCCGCGACCTCGGAAAAGGACAAACGCCGGGCAAGTAGCTCCCGCAGCGCGCCCGAGTGTTCGGGCGCCCAGTCTGTTGGCTCCATTATTGATTTTCCTGTTTCTTACAACGCCGCCCGGCGCCCTCCCTTTTATTTCTGATATTCCGAACGAAAAGTCAAGCTTGATTTCCGATAATCGTAACTGCTAGTATTCACGAAATTCGGAAAGGACAAGCCATGCTGGACGTCAGATTGATCGAACGGGGACTGGAGAAGACGGGGAAGAGCAAGGGCGGCCTGGCAGATGCCATGGGCGTCCGCGCGGGCGCGGTTTCGGAAATCCTGTCCGGGATCCGCCTGATCAAGGCCTCCGAGATTGCCCCGATCATGGAGTATCTCAGGCTGAATTCGGTGCCGATCATGGGCCGAGTCGGCGCCGGGGCGTCGATCGAGCCGGACCATGAGCAGGTGCCACCTGAGGGCCTCGGCGAGATCGAACTGCCCTTCCCGATCGCCGAAGAGACCATCGCTTTCGAAGTAGCCGGCGATTCCATGCTGCCAAAATACGAAAATGGCGACGTTATCGTGGTTTTTCGCGAGCAGCGCCATCCGCTGTCGAGCTTTTACGGCGAAGAGGCCGTCGTGCGTCTGAAGACCGGTGAACGCTATTTGAAGACGGTCGAGCGGGGTAAATCGCCGTCCCTGGTCAATCTCAAAAGCTTTAACGCCAAGCCGATCAGTGGGGTAAAGCTCGAATGGATCGGCGAGATCTGCCTCACCCTGCCGCGTGGCCAGATCGAACGCCTGCGGAGCAAGGCGGCCACACGAGCGCGCAAGGCAGGCAAGGCCGGCGGTGGACGGGCGTCGGAGAAATAGCAGGCGCCCGGCAGATAAAGCCACGCAGTGATTCGCCCGGTTGCTTCCCGGGAACGGGCGTCACCGACGCCAAATCTTCTGCTTTGCCGAATTTTGCTTGACTTTTTCTGATTTTCGGAAGTAATGGTGCTGTCCGATTCCGAAATGTCAGGCAGAGCGCCAACATGCAGTATTTCGTTGTGATGATCGATTACGGCCGGCGCGGTCGCGAGGCCGTTGTCGATCCCGAGATTACCCGACGCGAGGTTGTTTCGCGGATTGCGTCCGGCGAATACAAGAATATCAGCTTCATCCATGAAGTCGCCGGTTCCTCGGTCGAGGATATCACCGCCGATATCCTGAGCGAGGCCGCGCTTCCCGAGATCGGCACGGCAAGAGCCGATCTGCAGGCCGGCCAATTCGATCACCTGCGCGACCTGCGAAAACATGAGACCGTGTGATCTCGCGCAAGCCAATCCCGCCGTCAAAATAATGTGATCATTGACGGACCTTAATCCCCGGCGGCTTCGCAGGATGTTCTTCACGCAAAGTCTACTCGGACGGTGCGGATAATCGCGCTAGACAAGCGATTCGAATCCTCCGGCCTGCAAAGTTTTTTATTCCATGTATCCGTCAATGAAGGCCGAGATTGCCGCGCGCGACGGCGATCCCCGGCTTAGCCTCCTGTTTGGTATCGCGGCCTGGTTTCTATTTCTGGATCACATTCCGCATAACGCGGTTAGCGCGTTCACCTTGCGGAATTTCGGATTCAGCGGCGCCACCGACCTGTTCGTATTCGTCGGCGGCTATACCGCGGCGATCCTCTATGGAAAAATGATGCTGGAGCGCGGTTTCGTGGTAACCGCTACCCGCATTTTCAGGCGCGTATGGCAGTTATACGCCGCCTATGTCGTCCTGTTCGTGATCTATATCGACCTGATCGGGTACGTTGCGCGGAAAACCGCCGCGCCTGAGATTATCCACGAATTCAACGTCGCCGGAATCCTCGGCCATACGATCCGGACATTGATCTACGGCTTGCTGCTCCAGGCCAAGCCACTCAACCTCGATGTGTTACAACTCTTCATCGTCCTGATGGCATTCTTTCCGATCGCATTGTTCGGAATGTTAGGCCGGCCGAACCTCACGGCGGCCGGATCGATTGTGCTCTACCTCGCCGCCCGTAAATTCGACTGGAATCTGTCCTCGTTTCCGGACGGCCACTGGTACTTCAATCCGTTTTCCTGGCAGTTGCTGTTCGTGCTGGGCACCTGGTTTGCCTTGGCCGGCGCCAAGCAAATACACGCGATCCGTTCACTTCAGGAAAGTTCGATCCTGCGCATTGTGGCCTTGCTCTATCTCTTGTTCGCACTGATCGTGACCGTTGCGGGAAACCTGCCGCAATTGGCTGGAGTGGTTCCGGAACCCGTGCTCAATTTATTCCTTCCCAATGAAAAGGAGAATCTTGCGCCTTACAGGGTGCTCCATTTCCTGACTCTGGCCTTCCTGTTCTCGTACGTGGTCCCGAGAGACTGGCGCGGATTTCAAACATTGGCCTTGCAGCCGGTTATCAAATGCGGAGAAGAATGGCTGCCGGTGTTCTGTACTGGAGTCTTTCTCTCCTTCGCCGGGCATTTCATCCTGATCACGGGGCCGAACTCGCTTGCGGTGCATATTCTGGTCAGCATCGCCGGAATCGCGATCATGGCCGGCGTTGCCTATTATGTGTCGTGGTCCAAACGGCAGGACTACAAGCCCGCGCTCAGCACGCGATAGCCACCCGCGCGGCTGACCCCATCGGTATCGTCGATTTCCATCCGAACGGCTCGACGCGAGGACACGGATGATCATCCGCGACCCTGGCCCGCCTGCACCACCCGATCCCCCACCGCGGGAAGCATCTCGCGCGCGAAGATTCCGGCGGAATGCAATACCTCCTGTTGGGCGAGGTTGCCGAAAGAAAACTGGCTGATGAAATAGTTGGCACCCGCCTCTTCCGTCATTCTGCTTACCTGCTCGCGAATCGTGCCTGGCGATCCCGCAATCGCTCCGCCATTCTGCACCATCGTCTCAAAATCTTCAGGCAATCGGGCAAAGCGCGGCTGCGCGCCGTGCTTTTTCCAGAGCTTCATGAAACTCGTGTAGAAATCGGGCCAGGCGCGGCGGCCACGCTCCATGGCTTCCCGGTCGCTATCGGCCGCGATCACGAAGCGATTGATCCCAAGCAAGGGGAGATCGACAGGCGAATTCCCCGCTGCCGCCCATTCGGCGCGGTAGCGGTCGGTGATCTCACGCACGCGCGGCAACGGCCCGCCGCACACGATGTTGATCTTGTTCTGCGCAGGCCAGGCTGCCCCCTCAGGCACCGGGACCGCGTACCACAGCGGCGGATGCGGAAGCTGCGCCGGCTTCATATCGATCGGCACGTTTGCGAATTGATAGTGCTTGCCCGCGAAATTCACTTCGGCCTGGGTCAGCGCCTGCATGATGACGGTGTAAGCCTCGACATACATCGCTTGCGCCTGGTCCGGGTCGACCCCGAAATAGTGCAATTCGTGCGGCGATGCGCCGCGACCGATCCCGACCTCGATACGGCCCCGGCTCAAATGATCCAGCATGCAGATCTCTTCGGCAAGCCGCAGCGGATGATGGGCCGGCAATACATAAACCAACGCGCCGAGCCGCAACCGTTTTGTGCGTTGTGCCACGGCCGCCAGGAACACGCTGGGCGATGGCGTCAAATTGAGCGGCGTCGAATGGTGCTCGCTCATATGATAGGTGCGGAATCCGGCACGATCGTAGAACTCGATCAATTGCAGCCGGTTTTCATATTGTACGGTGAGCGCATAGGGCCCGTGATCGTTTTGGTCGAAGATGCCGAACTGCATTACACCACCCCATTGACGTCTTTTCCGCTTCGCCACGATGAGATCGGTGGCTGCCGGCGCGTCGTAAAGTGATGCTACATGGCAATCCCCTCACCTGCCAACACTGAGGCGGACGCTAATTCGCCCCCTAGTCCGGCGGGAATGCCAGCTTCAGCCGCGCCTCGCTTTCCTGCAATGTCGCCCGATCGAGCTTTCCCTGGGCGAACGCGTCCTTGGCGCAGGCAAAGATCCGATAGAATTGCGCGCCGTCGAACGCGACCAGTAGCAGGTCGACGCCGGCATTCAGCGCTTCGACCACTGCCGTGCAGACGTTGTTCTGGTAGATCGCACCCATCACCAGATCGTCGGTCATGACGACGCCCTGGTAATTCCACTTCTTGCGAACGATCCCGTCGACGACGAGCCGCGAATGCGACGCGGCGCGATCGGGATCGACTGCCGTCAGCGTGACATGGCCGATCATCAAATGCGCCTTGGAGCCGGCCAGCACATCCCTGAACGGTCGCCAGTCCGACGCCTCGAGCTCGGCCAGCGGCGTATCCAGACCGGCGCTGAAATGGTGAGTATCGGCGCGAACCCGCCCCAGTCCGGGAAAGTGCTTCACGGTCGCACCGACACCGGAAGCCTCAAGCCCATGGACATATGATTTGGCGATATCGGCCACGACCGCTGGATCATCTGATATCGCGCGATATCCGATCAGCGTATTGAAATCGAAACGGTTGCGCCCTGCTTCGGGTCTCAGATCCAGCACCGGCGCCAGGTTCAGGTTGACACCGAGCGCCGCCAGTTCCTGCCCGTGCACCCGCCCGAATGCCCTTGCCGCATCGGTCCTGGCGTCGGGCGGAAGGTTCGCCAGCGTCGATAAGCCCGGCAATTTGGTCAAAGGCGGCGACAAATGCGAAACGATACCGCCCTCCTGATCGGCAGCCACGATCAGCGGTGGAAGGCCGGCGGTACGTCGTTTGTCCTGAAGCGCCGAGATTTCAGATTTCAGCATCTCGGCTGTCCTTCCTGCGATATTGTGCCGGGTAATGTAGACGCCTGCGATCAGGCCTTTTTCCGCCAGAACGGCCACTTCAGAGAATGACGAATACCCCACCATGAAGTGCGGCCCGAGGCCGCGCGCCTGCGTGACTTCCGTTTGCAAGACATTTCGTTTGCGCCAATCGAACGACGCCTGCGCGCACAGCATCGCCAGCGATGGTGCGCACCACAACAGGATCAGCAACTTGCCTGCTATTCCCCTTTGCCAGTACGCGCACCGGATCAGAACGACGAGCGTAGCGATACTCACCACCGCCAGAACGATATTTCCCGCACCGCGCATCGCGATCAGATAGGGATCATTCTTGTTGGCTGCGGCGAAAACCAAAGCCAATCCGGCCAGCCAGATCAGGATAGCGCCGATACGTTTGATAATCTGCATGAGGTGATGCTGCCTGCCTGGGACCGAGCGATATCATCGCCGGTATCAAACTCGCCTCTCACGCGCGAGCGCATAAGCGCGGCTGCACAGGAACTGCATAAAAATCCTGAACTCTTGCAGACCCCCTTCCAGACAATTGCACAACCGCCCGCGCATAGTTCGCCTTGCAAACCGGTGACGAACTTCGAAATGCCCATTCCCTCGCGATTAGCCAATGACGGTTGGTGGCTCTGTGAGCGCCCTTCGGCGGCGCTGGTTTGTACCTTTCCCCTCCAGACAGGCAGCGCAAAAATGGCTGATTTCTCGACGCCGATGTCCAACGCCGATTCAATTCAGAAGAACACCTCCGCGGTCAAGCCAGCGATTGCTCTCGCACTGGCGGTGCTCGCTGACTGGTTGTTCTACGGGCAGCGGATTGGAATATCCGCGGTCGTTTTTGCGATCGCGCTGGCCTGCGCTGCGCTGCTTGCAAATTTAGTGCGGCTGAACAAAACTCAGATTGTGCTTGCGGGGGCCCTCGTACTCGTCGCCCTTGTGCCCGCGATCGAGGACTTCAACGCAGCCTCTTTCCTCTTCATCGTCCTGGCGCTCGGTGCTGGTCTCGTGCTGACGACGCATCGCAAACTGTCCGGTCCCGGCGAGCAGGCCGCCGCACTCTGCGATCTCTATCTGATCGGTCCGTTCAGACTGCTCCGCGACGCTATCAGCGCATTCAATCTGCCGGCGCTGACGGCCAGCTTCACCCGATGGTTCATTCCGGTGGTGCTCAGCAGCATCTTCGCATTCCTGTTCGTATCGGCCAATCCGCTGCTCGAGAAATGGATCAGCCTGATGAACCCGGGCAGCGCGACCTCGTTTATCAGCGTCGGACGGGTGCTGTTTTGGGCCATGGCCTTGTCGATCGTCTGGCCCTTTATCCATGTCCGCTGGCGCCGCTGGTCTGGGACCCGATCCGATCTTGCTGACACAGAGATTGAGGCGCCGGCGCCCCAGGCCCGTGGTGCCGACTTCCTCGGCGTTGCCACCATCCTGCGTTCATTGATCCTGTTCAATTTGCTGTTTGCGGTCCAGACGACCCTGGACGCGTTTTTCCTCTGGGGAAATGCGACGCTACCGGCCGACATCAGCTATGCGGCCTATGCCCACCGCGGCGCCTATCCCCTCATCCTCACCGCATTATTGGCCGCGGTCTTCGTGCTGATTGCCACGAACCCCGGTGGGCCGGCCGAGCGATCGAAGGTGATCCGGCCGCTGGTCTATCTGTGGGTGGCGCAAAACGTCTTGCTGGTTGCGTCGTCGATCCTGCGGCTCGATCTCTATGTGCAGATCTATTTGCTGACCTGGTGGCGCGTCGCGGCCTTCATATGGATGTTGCTGGTCGCGTTCGGACTCCTGCTCATCGTCGCCCGCATCCGGCTGAACCGTTCGAACGAGTGGCTGATCCGTGCAAACCTCATCACCTTGAGCGCGACGCTCTATATCTGTTCGCTGGTCAATTTCGCTGCCATTATCGCAAACTACAATGTCGATCATAGCCGCGAGGTCTCGGGCAAAGGTGTTACGGTCGACATCAACTATCTGTTTCACCTTGGGCCTCAGGCTTTGCCGGCCATCGACCGGGCGATCGCGCTCCGCGGGTCCGATCCAAACCTTGTTTCCCGCCGCATTTGCCTTGTAGAACAGCACCGTAACGATTTGGGTTCCTGGCGCGCCTGGGGTTTCCGGAACTGGCGGCTACAGCGTACCCTGGATGCCCAAAAGAGTTCGACTGCAAGCTGAGCAATGACCTGGTCCGGAGAGCCGCGTGACGCACCGTATCCTCATCGTTGATGACGACCTGCATATTCGCGAGGTCATCCGGGTCGCGCTCAGGAAAGCCGGGATGACCGTGTTCGAGGCGCGCGACGGCAAGGAAGCGTTGACCCGCTTCAGCAGCGACCGGCCAGACCTCATCATTCTCGATATCGGCATGCCGGAATTCGACGGCCTGGATGTCTGCCGGGAAGTCCGAAAATCCGCTGATGTTCCGATCCTGTTTCTTTCGGCGAGAGACGATGAAATCGACCGAGTGCTTGGCCTCGAGATCGGCGGCGATGATTACGTCACCAAGCCGTTCAGTCCGCGGGAGCTGGTCGCGCGGGTCAATGTCATTCTGCGTCGCACGACCATCCGTGCACTGGATGCAAAGACAACGCCAGCGCTTTCGCAAGGAGGGTTGTCGGTCGATCCGGAACAGCATGTCGCTGCATTTGCCGGCGCACCGCTTCGCCTCACGGCAATCGAATTCGGAATCCTCAGGACATTCCTGACCAGGCCAACCGTGGTTTTCAGCCGCGAGCAGATCATGAGCGCCGCCTATCAGCTCAATATCCAGGTATCGGACCGCACCATCGACAGCCACATTCGCAACATCCGCGCCAAGTTTTCCGCGGTGAATTGCGACAACGTCATCGAAACCATCCACGGGGTCGGCTTCAAGCTCGGGCGATGCGAGCCGCAGGCATGACACCGAAGACTGGCGAGAAATGGCGGCCGTCGGTCGGATTGATTATTTTTGTCGCCCTGGCTGCCGTGGCTGCGCTGCCCCTGGTCGGACTGTTCTTCTTCCGGCTCTATGATAACCAGCTGATCCATCAGACCCAGGCCGAACTGATTGCCCAAAGCCGGGTATTGGCGGCAGTCTACGCACGAGAGGTCGAAGGCAACCTCAATGCCGGAATTGTCCTTGGTGCTGAAATCCCACCCGAGGCCCGCTCCGTTCCCGAGGACAACGTGGCGCCAATCCGGCCGGCACTCGACCTTGCCGCCGGCGGCGACCTACTGAGGCGCCGCCCCGATGCGCTTCCGGCCGCCGCCCCGGCATCCCTGGCCTACCTCGATATCGGTGGTCGGCTGATGCCGATCATCCTGGAAACGCAGAAAGTCACGCTGGCCGGATTCCGGATTCTCGATCCGCGCGGCGTCGTAATCGCCGGCCGCAGCGAGGTGGGCCAATCGCTGGCGCATATCGAGGAAGTGGCAACGGCTCTGCAAGGACAGTATCGCGCGGCCTTGCGGATTCGCGTCCCCGACAAGACCCCGCCGTCGATCTATTCGATCAGCCGCGGCGTCGGCGTTCACGTGTTTTCGGCGATGCCCGTGATCGTCAACAATCGCGTGGCGGGCGTCATCTATACATCGCGGACGCCTAGCAATATCTTCGATCATCTCTATCAGGAGCGCGGCAAGTTCGCACTGGCGGGACTCACCGTCATCCTGGCCACAATCATTATCGGGCTGGTGTTCTCCCGAACCATCACCCGGCCGATGCGCGAACTGGTTGACCGCGCCGCCCGCATCAGCCGCGGCGACCGCGACGCCTTTCAACCACTCGCGCATTACGGCACGCGCGAGTTTGCCCAGCTGTCGCACAGCTTCCTCGACATGGCCGAGCAATTGTCGCGGCGATCGGACTACATCGCGACGTTCTCGTCGCATCTCACGCATGAACTGAAATCACCGCTGACATCGATCAAGGGCGCGGCCGAACTGTTGCTGGATTCACTGCAGAGCAAGACAGACAATCTCACGCGGATGGAACAAAAGAACTTTGTGTCGAATATTCTGGGCGACACCGAACGCCTGGAAGCGATGACGCAGCGGCTGCGCGAACTGGCGCGCGCCGAAACCGCACCGCAAAACGAGCGTACCGAACTAAGCCAGGTCGTCAACGGCTTGAAAAGCCGGTTTCCAACCCGTGCGATCGACGCGTCAGGCTGCCTCGAACGCTCGATCGGCATGTCCTGCGAAAAGGCACTGATCGTTCTGTCGCACCTGACCGACAATGCCATCCGTCACAATGCCAAAAATGTGCGGCTGGAAGCGATCGACGAAGCCGCCACCATCAGGATGACGGTGAGCAACGACGGCGATTCGATATCGGAAGCCAATCGGGAAAAGATATTCGACGCTTTCTTCACCACCCGACGTGACACGGGCGGCACCGGAATGGGGTTAGCCATCGCTCAGGCCGTGATGAAGAGTCACGGTGGATCAATCCGGTTGTTGCCCTCCGACAAGAGCGTCGCGTTCGAGCTTCAGTTCCCGGCCGTTTAGACCCGCTCGATGATAATCGCAGGCGCCATGCCGCCGGCGGCGCACATCGTCACCAATCCGCGCTTGAGATCGCGCCGCTCCAGCTCGTCGAGAACAGTACCGATCAGGATCGAGCCGGTCGCACCGATGGGATGGCCGAGCGCGATCGAGCCGCCATTGACGTTGACCTTGTCGCGATCGAGCTTGAGGTCGCGGATGAATTTTTCGGCGACGACAGCAAAGGCCTCGTTGATCTCGAACAGGTCGATATCGTCGAGCGTGAGGCCCGCCTTGGCCAGCACCTTGCGCGCCGCCGGCACCGGTGCATTCAACATCAAGGTCGGGGAATCCCCCATATTCGCCATCGCAAGCACGCGCGCCCGCGCCTTCAGGCCATGCGCCTTGGCGTAAGCGGGAGACGCCAGCAGAATGGCCGCCGAGCCGTCGACGACGCCGGAGGAATTGCCGGCGTGGTGCATGAAGTTGATGTCGAGGTCGGGATATTTTTCGAGAATGAGGTTGCGATAGGTCGTGCCCTTGTCGTCGAGCGGATAGTCCGCCACCGCCGTGAAAGCAGGCTTCAATCCGGCAAGACCCTCGAGCGTGGTCTGCGGCCGCGGATATTCCTCACGATCGAGCGCAAGGCTGCCGTCCTCGTGTTGAACCGGCACCAGGCTCTTGTCGAAGTGCCCCCCCTTGATGGCCGCAGCCGCGCGCTTCTGGCTTTCCAGGCCCAGCGCATCGACATCCTGTCGTGAAATGCCCTCGAGCGTTGCCACCGCGTCGGCGCAAACGCCCTGATGTGATTGCGGGTGCCGGGCGCGCAAACGAAGATTGCCGTTGTCCATCATGAACGGCCCCTCGCCGCGACGGCCTTCCATCGACATCATCTCGGTGCCACCGGCAATCACGAGATCCTCGGACCCCGACATGATGGCGTTGGCCGCCATATTGACACTGGTGATCCCTGAGCCGCAAAACCGGTCCAGCGTGACGCCGCTGGCGCGCACGTCATAGCCGGCGTCGAGCGCCGACATCCGGCCGAGATCGCCGCTCTGCGGGCCGCGCTGTGAGCTGGTGCCCCAGATGATGTCGTCGACATCTGCGGTATTGATGCCGGTGCGATCGGCCAGCGCCCGCAACACCGTCGCGCCGAGTTGCTGCGGATGGATCCCCGCGAGCGCGCCCTTGCCGGCCTTGCCAATGCCTCGCGGCGTCCTGCATGCGTCGATGATGAGCGCGTCAACCATGGTGTTTTCCTCAAGGATAGTTGGTTGGGCGCATTTGCTGCCGGTCAAAGCTCAAAGTCAATTCACCTCGCGCGCCAGGCGCTCTGCCAACGACTGAGGCGACCTCGACCCCCATG
>JBOHIT010000829.1:0-8785 GCA_050726155.1 Bradyrhizobium sp. | reverse complement strand
GTTCCAGCGTCTTCGCGATCGATAGATCAATCGAGTTGAAAGCCGCCGGCCGGTTCAGCGTGATGGTTGCGATCGGACCTTCGATCGTGAGCCGCGCCGGTTCATCGGGGGTAGCGCTATGATCCTGTGTCGACATCGAAATAACCTCCGGTCCAAGGCGGATGCCGGGCATTTAAATAGCAGAAGGCCGGAGGTGACAATCCCGGGCCGGGCCTGCGGGATACGGCCCGACCTTGTTCCAGGGCAGGGACGCCCTTGCGCGATCCGAAACCTTTGGGCTTAATGGGTACGTCCATCGGTCGGGACGCGGACACGAGCGCCGCTCTCACGAGGCGAGCAAGCCAACATCGGCAGTGAGAGGAGACGACATGGGTAATTCCTGTGCGCCTGCAATTGGGATGTCCCGATGACGCAAGGATCTGTCACGCAAGGGCCTGTTGTAATCGTGGGCGCCGGCCATGCCGGCTTTCAAGTGGCGGCCTCGCTGCGTCAGCACGGCTTTTCCGGGCGCATCGCGCTCCTGAACGACGAGGGCCATCTGCCGTATCAGCGGCCGCCTTTGTCCAAGGCCTACCTGAAGGGCACCGGCGGACCTGACAGTCTGATGTTCCGGCCGGAAAAATTCTTTTCCGACCAGAAGATCGACCTGATCTCCGACCGCGCGGTGTCGATCGACCGCGGCGCGCACAAAGTGTTGCTCGGCTCAGGCACCTCGCTCGATTATGGCCACTTGATCCTGGCGACCGGCGCGCGCAATCGCCTGCTCGACATTCCCAACGCCAACCTCGAAAGCGTGCGCTATCTGCGAACGCTCGACGAAAGCGAGGCCTTGCGGCACCGGATCGGATCCGGAGAGCGCGTCGTCGTAATCGGCGCCGGCTTCATCGGACTGGAATTCGCTGCGACCGCCCGGGGCAAGGGCCTGGAAGTCGACGTGGTCGAACTCGGCACGCGCGTGATGGCGCGCGCGGTGACCGCGGAAATCTCCGAGTTCTTTCAGTCGAGCCACACCGCGGCAGGCATCCGCATTCATCTGGGCGTGCAGGTCACGGCTATCGCAAGCGATGGCAGCAGCGTCACCGGTGTCAGCCTCAGCGATGGCCGGCATATGCCTGCCGATCTCGTGGTGGTCGGTGTCGGTGTCCTGCCGAATGTCGAGCTGGCGGCGGAAGCCGGCCTGCCGGTCGCGGCCGGCATTGTCGTTGACGAGCATTTGCTCACGGCCGATCCCGATATTTCGGCGGTGGGCGATTGTGCACTCTATGCCAGCCCGCGTTTTGGCGGGTCGCTGCGGCTGGAATCCGTGCAGAACGCCACCGACCATGCGCGCTGTGTTGCAGCGCGGCTGACTGGCGATGCCAAACCCTATGACGGGCTGCCGTGGTTCTGGAGTGACCAGGGACCGAACAAGCTCCAGATCGCGGGGATGACGACGGGCTACGATCAGGTCGTAGTGCGCGGCGATCGCGCGGCGGGAGCGTTCTCCGCCTTCTGCTATAAATCCGGGCAACTGGTCGGCATCGAGTCGGTTAACCGCGCCGGCGATCACATGTTCGGGCGCCGCCTGCTGGCCGCCAACGGCTCGATCAGGCCGGAGCAGGCGGCCGATGCCAGCTTCGATCTCAAGAGCGCCCTGACTTAAGGTTTTTGCCGGCACTTGCGCCCGCTCTGCATATCGGCGACGTTATCGGCAGCGAGGCCCGTCAACGAGGTCTCAGCCAATAATTCGGGGGAGGGGTACCATGTCCATTTGGACGCGCCGTCTGGCGCTATCGACCGCATTGTTCATTGCAGCCACCATTGCCGGACCAGCCTCGGCCCAGACCAAACTGAAATGGGCGCATGTCTATGAGGTCGCTGAGCCCTATCACACCGAGGCGCTGTGGGCGGCCGAGGAAATCAAGAAGCGCACCGGCGGCCGCTATGAGATCGCGGTATTTGCCGCCTCGCAACTCGGCAACGAGAACCAGATCAACGAAGGCCTCGGTCTCGGCACCGTTGATATCATCTACACCGGCACCTCGTTCGCCGGTTCGATCCACAAGCCGCTGGCAATCTCCGGCGCGCCGTTCATGCTTCGCGATTTCAATCACTGGAAGGCGTATCGCGACAGCAAACTCTTTCGTGACATCTCCAAGGGCTACGAAGACAAGACCAAGCACAAGGTGATCGCTCTGACGTACTACGGCGAGCGCATGGTGACCGCCAACAAGGAGATCAAGAAGCCCGAGGACATGAAGGGCATGAAGCTGCGCGTGCCGCCGGCGCCGCTTTATCTGATGCTGGCGAAATCGGTCGGCGCCAATGCGACGCCGATTGCGTTCGCCGAAGTGTATCTTGCCTTGCAGCAGGGCACGGTGGATGGGCAGGAAAATCCGCTGCCGACCATCATGGCCAAGAAGTTCTATGAGGTGCAGAGCCACATCATGTTGACCGGGCACATCGCCGAATCGTTGCTCACCATCACCGGCTCGCATGTCTGGTCGAAACTATCGGACGCCGACAAGAAGGTGTTCGAGGAGGTGCTGGCGCAGGCGGCCGCCAAGTCTTCGGATCAGATACGTGAGTCCGAGCAGAAAACCGCCGATGACCTGCGCAAGCTCGGCAAGACCGTGGTGCAGGTCGACCGCGAGGCCTTCCGCAAAGCAGCGATCCCGCTGCACAATGATGCTTCCGCCGGCGCAGGCTGGACCCAGGCCCAGTACGATGAGTTTCAAGCTTTGAAATGACCGCTGTGGGCGGGAGCCTCCGCGTTCAGCGGAGCCTCACGTCTTCAGGACGACGGGAGTAAACGCTTGCAGCTTGGTAATGGCCTGCCAGTCCCACGCGATGCCGAGTCCGGGCGCGGAGGGCGCTTGCGCCTTCCCTCCCACGATCGCAAGGCGGCTGGTGGTGATGTCGTCGAGCTGCGGAATCCACTCTACCCAGGCCGCGTTCGGCACCGCGGCGCACAGCGAGACGTGCAATTCCATCAGGAAATGCGGGCAGATCGGCACGTTGAAGGTTTCGGCGAGGTGGGCGACCTTGAGCCACGGCGTGATGCCGCCGATGCGGGCGACATCCGCCTGCACGATCGCGCAGGCGTCGCGCTGCAGGTACTCCCGGAAATGACCGGGATGATAGATCGACTCGCCGACGGCGATTGGCAGCGAGGTCGACGCCGCCAGCCGGATATGCCCGCCAAGGTTTTCCGCCGGCAGCGGTTCCTCGAACCAGGCGAGGTCGAGCGGCTCGTAAAGCCGGGCGCGGCGGATCGCTTCGCCGACGGTGAAGGCCTGATTGGCGTCGACCATGATTTCGAAGCCGGGCCCGACCGCCTCGCGCACGGCCGAGAGGCGGGCGATGTCCTCGCTGACATGGGGACGGCCGACCTTGATCTTGGCGCCGCCAAATCCTTGCGCGCACACTGCGAGCGCGTCATCGACCAGTGCCTGCGGTTCGACATGCAGCCAGCCGCCTTCGGTGGAATAGACCGGCACGGACGCTTGCGCGCCGCCGGCCTCCTTCCAGAGCGGCCGCCCCGCGGCCAGGCATTTGACATCCCACAACGCGGTATCGATGGCGGCAAGCGCGAGGCTGGTGATGGCGCCGACAGCGGTCGCGTGCGTGGCGAAGAACAAGCTCTTCCAGATCGCCTCGATGTCGAGCGGATCGCGGCCGAGCAGGCGCGGCGCCAGGTGATCCTTCAGGAGGCCGACGACCGACGAGCCGCCGGTCCCGATCGTGTAGCTGTAGCCGGTGCCGATAATGCCGTCGCTGGTGTGGATCCGTACCATCGGCGTTTCCTGCGCGACGAACGACTGGATCGCGTCGGAGCGTACGGTCTTCGGAACCAGATCGACCTGCAGGATTTCGACGCGCTCGATCTTGGCCATGGCTTTCCTTTTTCGTTGCGAAGGTTTGGCGACCAGCATGTCGCCAGATTCATTCGAGTTCAATACCGCGGGATGACAAGTCATGAATGATCTCAAGAAGCCGTCGCCCGATGACGACATTCATTTGATCGTCGCCGAGGACGAAGAGGTCGTCATCGAGCATCATCCGGAAGACTGGATTGCCTTCGTGCTGTTCTGGGCGCTGGCGATCATCGTATTCCTGCAGTTCTTCACCCGCTATATTCTCAACGACAGCCTGTCCTGGACCGAGGAGATCGCGCGCTACGGTCTGATGTCGCTGGCGTTCATCGGCGGCGCCGTGGTGACGCGCAAGAAGGCGCATATCGCGGTCGAGCTGCTCACGAACGTGATGAAGCCGAGCCCGATGAGGTCTGCATTGCTGGCGCTGGTTGATTTCGTCACGCTCGGCTTCATGGGCCTGTTGGCGTATTTCTCGATCACCATCATCGAGCGCATGCATTCGCAGCCGATGACCGTGTTTGATCTGCCGATGAGCCTGGTTTACGGCCTCGTCGGCCTTGGATGCTTCATGATGCTGGCGCGCCAGATCCAGGTGGTCTGGAGCAATGCCCGCGGCGGGTGGCGACGGCCGCACGAGATCACCGAACAGATTCACGCGGATTGAAAGCTGGGTTCAGGCAATGCCGATTCTGATCTTCGTATTCTTTGCGACCTTGCTGGCCGGCATTCCCGTGTTCATCGCGCTGGCGTTCTCGTCGCTGCTGTACACCCATTTCATCGCCGGAATCCCGGATTTCGTTATCCTGCACCGCATGGCGGGCGGCCTCGACAGTTTCCCGTTGCTGGCGGTGCCGTTCTTCATTCTCGCCGGCAATCTGATGAATTCGGCGGGGATCACCAACCGCATCTACGATTTCGCGGTGGCGACCTGCGGCTGGATGAAAGGCGGCCTTGCCCACGTCAACATCTTCGGCTCGGTGATTTTTGCAGGCATGTCGGGCACCGCGATTGCGGACGCTGCGGGTCTCGGCACCATCGAAATCAAGGCAATGCGGGACCACGGCTACGATACCGAATTTGCCGTCGGCGTCACCGCGGCGTCGGCCACGCTCGGGCCGATCATCCCGCCGTCGCTGCCGTTCGTGATCTACGGCATGATGGGCAACGTCTCGATCGGCGCGCTGTTCCTCGGTGGATTCATTCCCGGCGCGGTCATGACGCTGTTCATGATGCTCTATGTCAGCTACTGCGCGCGACGTTACGGCATGGGACGCGATCAGGCGTTCCACTGGAACGTGCTCGGCCGCAGCTTCCTCGCGGCACTGCCGGCCCTGATGACGCCGGCGATCATCGTTGGCGGCATGACTTTCGGCTGGTTTACGCCGACCGAAGCCGCGATCGCGGCCTGCACCTGGGCGCTGATCCTCGGGATTTTTCTGTATCGCTCGTTGTCCTTGAAGCAGTTCTACAAGGTCTCGATGGATACCATCGAGACCACGGCAGGCGTGCTGCTGATCGTGGCGGCCGCCTCGCTGTTCGGATGGGTGCTTACGACGACCCGGCTGACCGAAGCGGGCGCCGAGGCGCTGCTGCAGTTGACCGACAACAGATACATCATCCTGCTGCTGATCAACATATTGCTGCTGATCGTCGGTTGCTTCCTCGAACCGATCGCCTCGATCAGCATCCTCGTGCCGGTGCTGATGCCGATCATTCTCAAAGTCGGTATTCATCCCGTGCATTTCGGCGTGATGATGACGCTCAATTTGATGATCGGGCTGCTGCATCCGCCGCTCGGCATGGTGCTGTTCGTGCTGTCGCGGATCGCAAAACTGTCGATCGAGCGAACCACCATGGCGATCCTGCCGTGGCTGATCCCGCTGTTGATGTCGCTGGTCGCGATCACGCTGATTCCGGAACTGACGCTGTGGCTGCCGCGACAGTTCGGGATGCTGAAGTAGCCTATCCGCGCAGCGCATCCGCAACCTCCGCTGCCGTCGGCATCGACGGGGCTGCACCCATCCGCTGCACGCAGATCGATGCTGCGGCATTGGCGTAGGCGAGCGCGTCGCGGATGTTTTTTCCGCCGGCGAGCTGCGCAGCAAGGGCGCCGACGAGGCAATCGCCGGCGCCGGTAGTGTCCACCGCCTTCACCTTGCGGCCCGCGATGATCGATGGCTGACCATCGATGACAGCCAGCACACCGCGGCTGCCCAACGTCACGCAAACCGTCTGGCTCCGGTTCGACGGCAGCAACGCGACCGCTTCGACAAAGCGTGAGTCGCTGTCGGTATCGCGAAGCTCGGTGCCGGCGAGTACGCCCAGTTCGGTTTCGTTCAGAACGAAGATATCGACGAGATCGAAGAGTTCGGGTCCGAACATCTTCGCAGGCGCCGGGTTGAGGATCGTGGTCACCCCGGCCGCCCGTGCGCGCTGGAAGAACGCGGCAATCGTGGGCAGCGGGATTTCAAACTGGCTGACCGCGATGTCGCCCTTGGTGAGAACGGGGATGCTCACATCTTCGGCGCTGACCAGCGCATTGGCGCCGGGCACGACGACGATGGTGTTGTCGGTGTTGGCGATGGTGATCAGCGCTGTTCCGGTGTGGGCGTCGGTGGTGTCCTTGATGTAAGCGAGGTCGACGCCTTGCGCGGCGAGGAAAATCCGCAATTGCTGGCCGAACGCATCGGTGCCGAGACGGCCGATCAGCGTCGTGGGGGCGCCGAGCTTGGCGGCCGCCACCGCCTGGTTGGCGCCCTTGCCGCCGGGAAAATACAGCATCGCATTCCCGGCGACGGTCTCGCCAATTCGGGGATGCCGGTCGGCGGTCGCCACCACATCCATGTTGATGCTGCCGGCGACGAAGACGCGCCCCAAGCCTTCTCCCAAAATGTTAGCTCCCAAAATTCCTAATCCCAGAACTCCTTCTTGCGGCTGATTTGAAACTCCTGCTTGACGGCCTCGATGTCGGGCAGCGTCGGCAGTCCGGCCTCGTTGCCGAGGCGCTGGATCTTGAAGGTCGAGGCGGCGCGCGCGAACTCGAAATGGTCGTGCCAACTTTTGCCGGGATTGGCCAGATAGGAGTAGACGTAGGCGCCGTGGAAGACGTCACCCGCGCCGTTGGTATCGATCACGCGCTCGCGTGCGATCGGGAGCGCCGGCAGGCTGCGAACCGCACCGGTTTCGTCGTACCACAGCAGGCCTTTCTCGCCCTGGGTGACGCCGCCGACGCGGCAGCCGCGGCTCTTGAGATAGTCGAGCATCTTTTCCGGCGTCAGGTCCATCTGCTCGCACAGCCGCTCGGCGACGATGGCGACGTCGATGAACTCCAGCAGTTCATGGGTATTGGTGCGCAGGCCGCCACCGTCGAGCGAGGTCAGAATGCCGTCCTCGCGGCAGAGTTTGGCATAGTGGATCGCAGCATCCGGCTGATGGCCGTCGATATGCAGCGCGCGGCATCCCCTGAGGTTGAGGATCGGGAATGGGTGGATATGCTCGTCGTCGCGGCAACGCACGATGGCGCGCTTGCCGTCCTTCGGCATGATGAAGGACAGCGAGGAGGCGTTGACCTTGCGCGGATGGATCGAAATCCCGTACTTCGCGCTCATGTCCTGGAACATGCGGCCGAGCCAATCATTAGCCACGGTCGCAATCAGGTCGGGCACAATGCCGAGTTTGGCGCAGCAGAACGCCGCCGTGACCGCGTTGCCGCCAAAGGACACCGCGTAGGCCGAGGCCACATGTTTTTCGTCGCCGGTTGGCATGTGGTCGGTGATGAAGGTGACGTCGATATAGGTCTGTCCGATGAAGAGGGCCTGCATTCGTTTTCCGTTGGGCTGAAGGGTGGATCCGGCCCGGCACGCTACATTAGCACCGCTTGCCGGATGCATTCGCTGAAATTATTCGCAACCGTGCCGCGTTTGCGACTTGAGTAGGGCATGTGAGGGGATTAGGACCATCCTCAGGCATCGCCAGTATGCCGGCCATAACGGCTGACGGCTGTCCCGGGTTCCGGACGGTGCGACACAGGGGGAGGGCTATTTCCGTGATTACCGGCCTTGATCATGTCGTCGTCCTCTCCGGCGATATTGCCGCGGGTGCGGCCGCCTACCAGGCGCTGTTTGCGCAAGCGCCCTCCTGGAAATACTCCGGCGATGGCGCCGATCGCGTGCTGTTCACGCTCGACAATATGTCGCTGGAATTGGTGGCGCCCGCCGGCGACGGCGAGAGCGGGGACCGGATTCGTAGCGTTCTGGCGGCGCAGGGTGAAGGGTTGGCGAGCCTTTGTTTTCGAACCGATGACATCGCGAAAATGCACCGCCGGCTCGACCGGTTGACGCTGAAGCCGGAGCCGGTCGCCGAGGTCGGAAGCACGAATGCCATCTCTGGCGCCACGTTGTCGTGGAAGCGGACGCGGGCGGCCTCCGACACCACGCGCGGCATCCGGCTGTTCTTTCTTGAACGCGCCGCGGAGCGGCCGCGCTCCGTTGCAACAGGAGACGGGCCGATCACCGCGATGGACCACGTCGTGGTCTCGACTGGCGATCCCGAGCGGGCGGCCGCCCTCTATGGTGCGCGGCTTGGCCTCGACATGGCGCTCGACCGATCGCATCCCGATTGGGGCCGGCTGATGTTCTTCCGCTGCGGCGATCTGATCGTCGAGGTCACACACCGGCCGGGCAAGCCGACGGACGGGGCGCAGGACAAATCCGGTCAGGACAAGCTTCGCGGCATCTGCTGGCGCGTCGCCGACATCGACGCCACCCGTGCGCGGCTGGCTGCTGCCGGCGTCGACGTCTCGGAAATCCGCACCGGCCGCAAGCCGGGGACGCGGGTGATGACCGTGCGCAACAGCACCTGCGGCGTGCCGACGCTGCTGGTGCAGCCGTCGGCGGGAAAGGCATGACCTTCCCCTCTCCCCTTGTGGG